>JBEENC010000103.1:0-3012 GCA_041192285.1 Actinomycetota bacterium | reverse complement strand
TATCGATGGTTATTAAAGTATAAATCTGCGTGGTTGTAACGGATGCATGTCCTAATAATTCCTGAACAACGCGAATATCGGCCCCACCATCTAATAAATGTGTAGCAAAAGAATGCCTAAACACGTGCGGTGAAATACCTTGCGCCAGACCAGCGCGATTAGCGGCGTCAACAACTAATTGCCATGCACTTTGACGAGAAATTCGAGAACCACGTTGGTTAAGAAATAGTGCCTCACTCTTACCTTTGGAATTTTTAGCGACTAAAGATGGGCGAACTCTAACTAAATAATCATCAAGGGCTTTAACGGAGTAACTGCCCATAGGGACTACGCGTTCTTTGCCTCCTTTACCCCGTAATTTGATTATTCGAATCTGTGAATCATCTCTCTTCATATCTAGTACGTCAGCAAGATTTAACCCAACTACCTCAGAAACTCGAGCACCCGTACTGTAGAGAAGTTCAAGGATCGCTTTACTTCGCACACTAACAATGTCATCAGATACAACCGAGGCTTCAATTAATTGAGTCATCTGCGAAATTGTTAGCGCTTTAGGCAATCGAAGTGGTATTTTGCGGGAGAGAACATCCTTCATAGGGTTATAGGCGCCGTGATCACGTTCTAAATAAGCGTAGAAAGAACGAAGTGTTGATAAAATTCGATTAGAAGTACTTAAAGCTAATTTCTCTGCGTTTAAGTACGAGATGAAGTTCTCTACCTGTTTTTCATCAAAATTTAGCAACGCAATTTTCTCCATGAGTAAAAAAGCGTTGAATCGTTCTAAATCCCGGGTGTAAGCAGACAGAGAGTTCTTAGATAATCCGCGCTCAATGCGCTGGAAATTGAGGAACTGATCAAAAAATTGATGCGAATTCATAACCGTGGGCCTCGGCTACGGCCTTAAAAGTAATTTTTCCATCATGTGTGTTCAAACCTTTAGCTAAATCTGGGTTATTTTTCATAGCTTTCTCCCAACCAAGATTCGCAATTTGTAACGCAAATGGCAAGGTTACATTTGTTAAAGCATATGTTGATGTGACAGGCACGGCGCCCGGCATATTTGCCACACAATAAAAAATTGAATTATGGACAACATAAGTTGGATTCTCATGAGTAGTCGCTCTTGAATCCTCGAAACAGCCACCTTGATCAATTGCAATATCTACTAAAACAGAACCAGGCTTCATCTTGGAAACATCTGAGTTCGTCACCAGTTTTGGTGCTCTAGCCCCTGGAATCAGTACAGCACCAATAACCAAATCTGCTTCGTAGATTGATTTTTGAATACTTGATGTACTAGACATAAGAGTTTTGATTCCTCCCTGATACATCTGATCTATTTGTGCCAATCTCTTTGCGGAGCGATCAATCACAAGAACATCTGCGCCCATTCCGCTTGCGATTACCGCCGCATTAAGGCCAGCTATTCCGCCTCCGATAACAACTACTTTGCCAGGTGCGACTCCAGGTACTCCTGCCAATAGAACTCCACGGCCACCCTTAGGTTTTAAAAGAACATCTGCGCCAACCTGTGCTGCCATGCGTCCAGCAACTTCACTCATTGGAATTAGTAATGGTAGAGATCCATCGACTTCCACAGTTTCATAAGCAATAGATGTAATTTTCGATTTTATAAGTGCGTCCGTACATGATTTGGAGGCAGCTAAATGCAGGTAGGTAAACAACATTTGGCCTGCGCGCATTCGAACGTACTCTGCTTCAATTGGCTCTTTAACTTTCATGATCAGGTCGGAATTGGCCCATACTTCATCAGCCGTGTTAAGAATCTGAGCACCCGCATTAAGATAATTTTCATCGGTGATACTCGAACCCAACCCTGCGCTCTTCTCAACAAATACCGTGTGACCATTTTTTACAAACTCCGCTACACCTTCTGGTGTTAGGGCAACGCGAAACTCTTGAATCTTAATTTCTCGTGGAACGCCAATAATCATTTTGAGTTCTTTAAGGCAAGTGCTGCTGCAATCAATCCTACAAATAATGGATGTGGATTGGTTGGCCGAGAACGCAACTCAGGGTGCGCCTGAGTGCCAACGTAGAAAGGATGAACATGAGGGGGTAATTCAACAAATTCAACCAAATCTTGCTTTGCGTAAATACCTGAAAAAATCATACCAGCAGCTTTTATTTGATCTATGTATTTATTATTAACTTCGTACCGGTGACGATGTCTTTCTGATATTTCTTTGCTGCCATACGTTTGTGAAACAATTGAACCTGGCAGTAAATCCGCCTTATATAAACCTAATCTCATAGTTGCGCCCAAATCGCCACCCCCACCGATTATAGATTTCTGATCCTCCATCGTTGCAATAACATGTGTGCCTGAATCAGGAGAAAACTCGGCAGAGTTGGCATCTTTTATACCTGCCATATTGCGTGCGGCTTCAATGACCATGCATTGCAGCCCTAAACATAAACCCAATGTAGGAATCCTATTTTCACGAGCAAAAGTAAGTGCACCAAGTTTTCCTTCAATACCTCGAACACCGAACCCACCAGGTACACATATGGCATTCACATCACTGAGTGCGTTTTTCGCTCCCTCTGGCGTTGCACAATCATCGCTAGCAATCCACTTCAACTCTACTTTTGCATTATTAGCAAAACCACCAGCTCGCAGCGCTTCAGATACTGAAAGATATGCATCTGGTAAATCTATATATTTACCAACCAAGGCAACCTTTACATGATGTTTCGGATTATGAACTATCTTGAGTAATTCATCCCATTCTCCCCATTTAACATCATGAGATTTCAAGCCTAATCTGCGAACAACGTATGCATCCAATCCTTCGGCATATAAAACTTTAGGAATGTCATAAATAGATGGGGCGTCAACTGCTGCAACTACGGCTTCGAACTCCACATCGCACATTAAGGAAATCTTTCGCTTTATCGCTACAGGAATAGGACGATCGGAACGTAAAACAATTGCATCAGGAGCTATACCTATACTTCGAAGAGCCACCACGCTATGTTGAGTTGGCT
>JBEENC010000102.1:0-3021 GCA_041192285.1 Actinomycetota bacterium | reverse complement strand
GTCGATTCTCATCATTAATATTATTTCGGTTGGTCTCTCGTATTTATTTTTAGCGCTACTGCCGAGTGATTGGGTGACCGTTGGCCTTGGTTTTGCATTCTCTGCAAGTTATTTGATTGGTTTATTTTTAACGCTACGTTTATTGAAAAAGCACACAGGGGTAATTCATATTCGTGACTTCCTTGGCCAACACGGGCGCCTACTATCCGCATCTCTTATTGCGATGTTGCCAGTATTTGCTATCTCTCAATTTTTTGGGTGGGTTGGATCTGATGCATCCGATGCAATACGAGTTGGCCAACTTCTTTTTGTGATAGTTGCAGGATCGGTTGGTTATTTCTTTGCTGCAAAGGCTTTGCGAATAAGTGAAGTGAGTGGAATTACTGCCCTTATTTTGCGCCGTAACAAGGCTGCGGAATAAAGCACCTTAAACTGGGGTTATGGTGAATACATGAGCGAAAAAATCCACGAAGTTATCATTGTTGGATCTGGTCCAGCAGGTTACACCGCTGCAATTTATGCGGCGCGTGCACAACTAGAACCTATTATGTATGAGGGATCTGTTACTGCCGGTGGAGCACTCATGAACACAACAGAGGTTGAAAATTTTCCTGGTTTTGCAGAAGCCATTATGGGTCCAGATTTAATGGATTCAATGCGCAAACAGTCTGCACGTTTTGGGACGCAATTGGTTACAGATGACATTGTTGAGATGGATCTAAAGGGTCCTGTTAAAACGCTCAAAGATGGTTCGGGAAATGTTCTTAAAACAAAGTCTGTAATTCTTGCTATGGGTTCTGCTTATCGCGAAATTGGTTTAGAGAATGAAAAACGTCTGTCTGGTCGCGGTGTTTCATGGTGTGCCACATGTGATGGGTTCTTCTTCCGCGATCAAGAGATTGCAGTTGTCGGCGGCGGAGATTCAGCAGTTGAAGAAGCAACATTTCTTACAAAGTTTGCAAGCAAAGTTACTTTGATTCACCGTCGTGATTCTCTGCGTGCGTCAAAGATTATGGCTGATCGCGCAAAAGCTAACCCAAAGATTGAATTCTTATGGAACACCGAAGTAATAGATGTATTGGGTGAAACCAAGATGCAAGCGCTGCAATTAAAGAATGTTCTCACCGGAGAAGTTTCAAAGCGCGATTTCGGTGCACTCTTTGTGGCAATCGGACATATTCCTCGGAGCGAATTAATTGCTACCCAGGTTTCATTAGATGCTGAAGGATATGTAAAGGTTGAAGGACGTTCCACAAAGACAAACATTGAAGGCGTCTTTGCCTGCGGGGATCTCGTCGATCACACGTATCGCCAAGCAATTACTGCCGCTGGCTCTGGTTGTCAGGCTGCACTCGATGCTGAAAAATTTCTGTCGCACTAGTAAAGTTCTATAGATAATCCACCAAAGGGGAAGCCATGAGCGCAGCAACAGCAGTCACAGCAGCAACATTTGATGAAGTCGTACTTAAGAGCAGTACACCTGTTCTAGTTGATTTCTGGGCTGAATGGTGTGGACCATGCCGCGCTATTGGACCAATCCTTGATGAGATTGCTGCAGACCATGGCGATAAGTTAAAGATTGTAAAACTTAATACAGATGAAGAGTCTGCAATCGCAATTAAGTACGGCGTAACATCGATTCCAATGTTAAATGTGTATGTAAATGGCGAAGTTGTTAAGACAATTATTGGTGCAAAGCCAAAGCCAGCACTTCTTAAAGAACTCGAAAGCTTTATTTCATAAATTATGAAAGAGCTCTCTGAAGAAGAGATCCGCTCTTTTCAACAATCGCGCGGGTTAACTGTTACAGGCTCCATCAATGATGTGACTGCTCGCGCGCTCGAAGAGGCTCGTTGGAAATTAGGCGATCGCTCTTTATATCTTCAAGAGCCACCGCTCATGCGTGGAGACGATGTCGCTGCGCTTCAAAGCCGATTAACTGAAATGGGTTTTGATTGCGGACGAGTAGATGGAATTTACGGCGGGCTGACTTCGGGGGCAGTTAAAGAGTTTCAGAAATCCGTAGGAATTGCAGTTGATGGACAGTGTGGACCTGCAACTGTTATTGCGCTTATTCGATTAACGAAAATTGTTTCTGGTGGCGCTCCGTCGCAACTTCGCGAAAGCGCGTCGCAAAAAAATCGTGGGCCTGCCCTTGCAAATAAAGTAATTGTTTTAGATCCAAGTTTGGGTGGTAAAGATCAAGGCAATGTAGCCAATTCCATTATCGAATCTGAAATTGTCTACGATATTGCTCAACGTGTTGAAGGTCGTTTGTTAGCACTGGGTGCCAGTGTATTTCTTACTCGTGGTGCTAATAATTGCCCAACCGAAGCTGAGCGAATTACATTTTCTAATCAACGTGAAGCAGATCTGATGATCTCACTTCATATTGACTCGCATCCCAACCCAGATGCACATGGTGTCGCAACATATTTTTATGGAAGCGATGCACATGGTATTCACTCAATTGTTGGCCAGAGATTTGCATCCCTTGTGCAGCGCGAAATATGTGCGCGTACCGATTTACTTAATTGCCGTACACATGCAATGACGTGGGATTTACTTCGCTTAACAAAAGCTCCTGTGGTGCGAATAGATCTGGGCTATGCCAGTAATCCTGGAGATGCCAGCCGTTTGGCCCGCCCTGATTTTCGTAACGTAATTGCAGAGTCTTTGCTGATTGCAATCCAACGCCTTTATTTATCTACAGAAGATGATGCAAAAACCGGCACTCTTCGCATCTCTGACTTACGTAGCGCAGGTCTTCGCCGCTGACGCCAATTTGGCTAATTGTGGGATGATTGCCGGATGAGCGAAATTTCAACACGTCACCAAACTGGTGTACCCCAGAATCTTGAGCAACGCTTCGCTGCTCGCGCTGCTGGCATGCAACCAAGTGAAATTCGTGCACTCTTTGCTGTTGCATCGCGTCCGGAGATTGTTTCACTCGCTGGTGGAATGCCTAATCTTTCTGCGCTTCCGATGAAGATGATGGCAAGTGTTATTAATGATTTAATT
>JBEENC010000101.1:0-3048 GCA_041192285.1 Actinomycetota bacterium | reverse complement strand
AAAATCACAGGCTTACCTAGTACCTAATTCCCGATAAATGTGCGTGTATTCCATAAACTATGTCCAGTAAGGAAAGCGCAATAAATTTCTTATCTCCGTGTGAGATGTGAAAATTGTGACGCTTAGGCCGAATTAATTGGAGCGCGCGTGATTCGTTTTGAAAATGTAACGAAGCTTTATCCGGGGCAAGAGCGGTCAGCTCTTGAAAACGTCTCCCTTGAAATCGTAAAAGGTGAATTCGTATTCCTTGTTGGTTTATCTGGATCGGGTAAGTCAACATTTCTTCGTTTAATTTTGCGTGAAGAGCGCCCAACATCAGGAATCATCCACGTAGCTGGGAAAGATTTAGGAACACTTGCAACTCATAAGGTGCCTGAACTACGCCGCCAAGTCGGAACTGTTTTCCAAGATTTCCGCTTGCTGCCAAACAAAACTATTTCCGAAAACGTTGCATTCACATTGCACGTGTTGGGATATTCACAAAAAGAAATAAACCGTGAAATCCCCGAAGTACTTGAGTTAGTTGGTCTAGAAGACAAAGCTGATCGTCTTCCAAATGAAATTTCTGGTGGAGAACAACAGCGTGTAGCAATTGCCCGTGCCTATGTAAGTCGCCCACCAATTCTTATTGCTGATGAGCCAACTGGAAACTTAGACCCCTCAACATCGGTTGGAATCATGAAATTACTTGACCGCATTAACCGCGAAGGCACCACTGTGTTGATGGCAACACACGATGCTGGAATCGTGGATCAAATGCGCAAGAGAGTTATCGAATTAGATGGTGGACACGTGATTCGTGACCAAGTTCGCGGCGTTTACGGTTACACGGGTTAGGGTTAGCAAATGCGCGCACGTTTCTTATTAGGTGAAGTTGGTATCGGACTTAAGCGAAACTTCACGATGACCTTTGCAGTCATTGTCACTGTTGCTATCTCGCTCTCCTTGCTCGGAATAGGTTTGCTCTCAAATTCTCAAGTAAATGCGATGAAAGATTATTGGTATGACAAGATCGAAGTATCAGTCTTTCTCTGCGGATCTCTGTCGGAATCTCCTTCTTGCTCTGCAGGAATGGTTACATCTTCCCAGCGCCTAGAAATTCAAAATGAATTACGGAAGATGCCGGTTGTGGCCACTGTGTATTACGAATCGCAGTCACAGGCTTATGCGCGTTTTCAAGAACGCTTTAAGGATTCAGCTATTGCACAAAATGTGACTGCAGATCAATTGCCAGAATCATTTCGTGTAAAGCTAAAAAATCCACAACAATTTCCTGTAATCGTTAGTGCATTCTCGGGTCGCCCTGGTGTCGACCTTGTTCAAGATCAAAGAACAATTCTTGAGAAGTTCTTCCGCTTATTAGCAGTTCTAAGAAATGGTGCACTGTTAGTTGGTCTTGCATCAGTTCTAACTGCAGCGCTTTTAATAAGCAACACACTTCGCATCGCAGCATTTAATAGACGTCGCGAAACAGGAGTGATGAAACTTGTCGGTGCATCTTCGTGGTCGATTCAACTTCCATTCTTACTTGAGGGTGTTATTTCCGCAATTATTGGTTGGGGCTTAGCAACAGGATTACTGGCCCTTCTTAAATCTGTGGTTGATTCCAAAGTTGCGCCACTGTTGACCTTCACGGAGTTCTTTGGATGGCGCGATGTCTGGGTTGCATCAGGTTGGCTCTTGCTGACAGGACTTACTGTTTCAGTTCTGGCTTCATTGGTAACTCTTCGCCGCTATCTCAAGGTTTAATTATCTCTTAACAACCGAATTGGTTGTCTTATCAGGAGGTGATCTGCGATGGTAAAAGAAGTAGGTCGCAAAGTCATCGCGCAAAATAAAAAAGCCCGTCACGATTACTCAATCGAAGATGTTTTTGAATGCGGAATAGTTTTAACTGGTACTGAAGTTAAATCACTTCGTATGGGTCGTGCTTCACTTATTGATGGTTTTGCAATGGTTGATAAGGGCGAACTCTGGTTAAGCGGTGTTCATATTCCTGAATACACACAAGGCACCTGGACCAATCACACACCACGACGCAATCGCAAATTACTTGTTCATGCAGCAGAGATTCGCAAACTATCTGCACGTATGAAAGAAGGTGGACTCACCCTTGTTCCACTCTCGCTCTATTTTAAAGATGGCAAAGCAAAGATTGAGTTAGCAGTTGCAAAAGGAAAGAAAGTTTACGATAAACGCGCTGCACTTATGGAACGTCAAGCAGGTCGCGAAATAGAGCGCGAAGTTTCCAGACGTCGCTCTGGAAAAGATTCTTAACCGAGTTAATACGCTTAATTTTTACCTCGTTTTGTGTCTTTTTTTATTCAGCCTTACACTTATCTACTCATTACTCAAAGCACGCAATGTTTTTAGTAATGAAAACAAAAACTAAATAGTGGAAGTAGCTTTCCACACCCATGGGGGTGAACGGTCTCGACTTTGGAAGTTGATTCAGGGGAAGCGGGCCGAGGAAGCCAGGATGATCTCGTTAACCAAAAACCTGTGCAAAAAATAAGTGCAAGTACAACTCGCACTGATTACGCCCTAGCTGCATAAGCTAGCCTCGTAATCCGTCAGCTCAGATTCCGTCTTCGGTCTGAAACCTGGCGTCGCTAGAAGACTCTTTCTGCAGTGGCGTTGCGAACACTGTGGAAGAACCTTTTCGCAAATGAGTTCGTCGAATACTTGTGTGGATGAGATTCGGAACTGAGAAAACGTTAATCACACTACGCCCGTAGAAGCCCTGTTTTAATCCCGAAGGACCCGGGTTCGATTCCCGGCACCTCCACGCAGTTGCGAATCAAACGTTGTGCTTGCACAAAAGTTTGTGAGCAACAAGAGGAGGTTAAGCGCAATCTTTTTTGCGCACAACCTCCACGAAATTTATTTCTCTTTAGCGCACAACCTCCACCATTTCTAAAATTACTTTCTTTTAAACTCACGCTTTAGAGCATACGCACTAGCAGCTATTGCAACGAGTGCTATTAGTTTGGCACCTATTGCAATGCCTTGAAGTAAAAGCATTACCCCTAAACCAATTCCTATTGC
>JBEENC010000100.1:0-3105 GCA_041192285.1 Actinomycetota bacterium | reverse complement strand
TACTTGTGCGCGTGCTTCTTCGCCAATTATTTTCTGGAAATCTCTGACCATCGTTGGAAATGGATGTGGGCCAGCAACAGTTCCGAAGAGGTAATTTGTCGTTTCAACATTTGTTACCCAATCGCGCATTGCTTCATTAATTGCGTCTTTAAGAGTTCTTGACCCAGTAGTAACTGGAATAACTTCGGCGCCTAATAATTTCATTCGAACAACGTTGAGTGCTTGACGCTTCGTGTCTTCTTCACCCATATACACAACACATTCAAGGCCCATAAGCGCGGCAGCTGTGGCAGATGCAACGCCATGTTGGCCCGCACCTGTTTCAGCAATAATTCGTTTTTTTCCAGATCGCTTGGCAAGAAGTGCTTGGCCTAAAACATTGTTAATTTTATGACTACCTGTGTGGTTGAGATCTTCTCGCTTAAGAATTATTCGAGCACCACCTGCATGTTGTGCAAATCTCTTAGCCTCTGTAATGATGCTTGGCCGACCAGAATACGTTTTATGCAAATGAGCAAGCTCAGCTAAAAACACTGGATCTTTTTGCGCGGCATTGTGAGCGTTTTCAATTTCATCGAGCGCACCAATAAGCGCTTCTGGAACATAACGACCACCGAACTGTCCGAAGTGGCCAGCTCTAATATCTGTCGATGATGTGCTCATGTTCAAATCTTACAGTTGTCCCAGTAAATGGTGCACGGCCAATTCTGGGTCTCCTGAACGTACTAGCGCCTCACCAACCAAAATTGCGTTGGCTCCAGACTCTAGGGCGTATTGCACATCGGCAGGGGTGAAAATTCCTGACTCTGCGATGCGAATCACATCGGTGGGAATACGTGGAAGTAACTCTTTAAATGCAATCGAATCAACTTCAAGTGTCTTTAAATTTCTAGAGTTAACTCCAACCATTTCAGATGGAGCATCTAGTGCGATTTCTAGCTCATCCAGGGTGTGTACTTCAACGAGTGCGTGCATGCCTAACTCTTGGGTTAATGCTAAATAATCTAAGAGTTGATTTTTTGAAAGTGCTGCAACAATGAGTAAAACGAGATCTGCGCCATGTGCGCGAGCTTCAAAGAATTGATACTCATCTACCATGAAATCTTTTCGCAAGATTGGCAGATCCACCGCTTTGCGAACTGCATCTAAATCTTCTAGCGAACCACCAAATCTGCGGCGTTCGGTGAGAACACTAATTGCACTTGCTCCCCCTTTTTCATATTTGCTAGCCAACAGGGCAGGATCAGAAATTGGCGCTAGTGCACCTTTGCTAGGAGATGATCTCTTGACTTCTGCAATCAATGAAAGAGAGTTGCTGTGAAAGGTTGAAATAGATGAGCGCACAGGTGCAGCCTTTTCAACTGATTCTAGAATCTGCGCCCTTGAAAGTTTTCTGGACTCTAAATCTTCTTTAACACCTTCAATAATGGAATCTAGAACGCTCATTTCAAACGCCCATCTGTACTTGGATCTTCACCAATGTCTTGGCGATTCCAAGAGTTTAAATTCTCAGGTTTTCTTTCATACCTGCTCGAAATTTTAAAGCGTGATGCGAGAAAGAAGGCAATCGCTATTACTACGATGATAGAAATTATTGAGATTAAGGTATTGCTCATCATCGACTCGCTAAAGTATTAGCGGCATGGATTGCGCCCAATACTGCGGCAGCTTTGTTGCGACACTCTTGGTTTTCTGACTCTGCATCTGAATCGGCAACTATTCCGGCGCCCGCTTGAACGTAGGCTTTACCGTCATATAAAACTGCGGTGCGAATTGCGATACATGTATCTATATTTCCAGTGAAGTCGATGTATCCGATTGCTCCGCCATAAATTCCCCGACGAGTACTTTCGTGCTCTTCGATAATTTGCATAGCACGCGGCTTTGGAGCGCCAGATAGAGTTCCGGCTGGGAAAACAGCAAAGAGTGCATCAACACAATTAGATTTATCAGAAAGCGTTCCGGTCACTGTTGAAACGATATGCATGACATGGGAATAACGTTCGATGTGCATGAAATCAATTACTTCAACACTTCCAGGAATACATATTCTTCCCAAGTCATTGCGACCTAAATCAACTAGCATGAGATGTTCTGCGCGCTCTTTTGGATCGGCCAATAACTCTTCAGCTAACTTCTTATCAATTTCAGGTGAAGCCGAGCGTTTTCTCGTGCCTGCAATTGGATGGACCATCACCTCTTTTTGATTTACTTTTACAAGAGCTTCTGGACTGGAACCGACCACACTGATCCCATCGCTAAATTGGAATAAATACATATAAGGACTCGGATTATGCAATCTGAGCATTCGATACACATCTATAGGTTCGGCCTTGACATCGATACTAAAGCGTTGCGAAAGGACAACTTGAAAAGCCTCTCCGGCAACAATCTCTTCTTTAATGTGATTGACGGATTGACGATATTTTTCCTCTGTTGTATTTGAATCAAATTCAGGCAGTAAGCGATTTTCAAGTTCACTCACAAATCCATCTAGCGGTGCATTGAGCTCTTCTTGCATGCGATCTAAGCGTTCTATGCACTGCGCATAGGCTTCATCAATTCGATTATCACTAGCATCCCAATTTATGGCATTGGCTATTAGTGTCACGGTGCCATCGCTGTGATCCATCACTGCTAAATCACTGGTCAACATAAATGCTAATTCAGGCAGTGGTAAATCTTTTTCCGAAAGGTTGCCTATTTTTTCTAATCGACGTACAGAGTCATAACCCATGTAACCAACAAGTCCACCAGTCAGAGGTGGCAATCCTGGTATTACTGGAGATTTCAAATGAGATGCGCTAATTCGAAGAGCTTGTAACGGATCAATACCTTGTGGAGCACCTGCTGGATATGTACCAATCCAAATGGCAACGCCATCTTTTTCACTCAGTGTTGATTCGGTGCGAACTCCAATAAATGAATATCTTGACCAGGCGCCACCGTGCTCGGCTGATTCAAGCAAAAAAGTATTTGGGGCACTCTTGGCAAGCTTTCTGTAAATACCTAGAGGTGTCTCACCATCTGCAAGTAATTTACGCGTTACTGGAATAACGTTGTAATTGCGTGCAAAAGAACGAAACTCTTCTAGATTCATCCCAG
>JBEENC010000099.1:0-3206 GCA_041192285.1 Actinomycetota bacterium | reverse complement strand
AATCACCCGCTGGATATCTCTCTTCTTCTGTGTTCTTTGTTACCCATAAGTGCTGATACATAAATCCAGCACGCTTACCTAAAACAGATTCTGGAAGCGTTAATGGATAAGAGTTTCCACCAGTAATCAGTTTGTAGCCAACTGGTTTGCCCATATGGTTTTTCTTACTTGGATTAACAATCTTCCAGTAACGAGACTTCATTAGGTCATACAAACGCTGCGCACTCTTCTCATCTTTAAAGACCGTTTCACTTGTTTCAAATGCTCCGCCATACGGGTTCTTAGGTCCCATTGGATGCGCGAATGAATCAACTTCTATAACGCTGTTATTTGGTCCATCAATATCTAAATCAAGGCGCGCGCAGAGAACATGTTGGTGATACGGGGCAAACAAACCAGGTTCGATTTCTGTGGCAGAAGGATGATCTGCGTGCGGATGATCTCCAAGAGTTAAAACAATTCCTGTCAGTTTTGCTTCAAATTCGATATTTCCATCTTGGTAGAAATACCAGTAGTAACCGTATTCATAATTATTGATCGTGACGATTGATGAGAGAACGAAGCGACGACTGCGGCGCACTTCTGGATGTCCATCAATATCTACGTGCTTCCATAGGATTCCGAAGTCTTCTTCGTGCATACAAATAGCATTTTTAATCTCGCGCACTTTGCCGTCGCCTTCGGTAACAGCTGCATCTAAGTAAATAATTTCGCCTAAGCAATCACAACCCAAAGTAAGTGAGTTCGTAAAGTTTCCAAGGCCGTATTCGCCCGTATCAAATGCATTCTTTCTGTAAGAACCTTGGCTTGGATCTCCGTATGGAATAACTAGTTCTGCAATAGATAAGCGGTGCCCAATTTTGCGCTCTGTGCCATTGTCATTAAAGCGAATATCGTGCACAACTAAACCTTCACGCTGGTCAAAGCCCACACGAAAATTCCAGCGTTCCCAATCAATGCGCCAACCATTGACACTAAATGAAGGTCCTTCTGGTTGGTGAATAGATAATTCCTTTAGATGAACGAGTGATTCTTGCTGTGATGCACGGTATGGACCAGCAGTTTGTGGAATCGGTGTTTGTTCATCATCTTCAAGTCCAACTACTTCGAACTTATCGATGTCTACGATTGCGTGCAGACCATTAATTGGGTGGGCATAAAAGTTTCCATCTTTATCTCGCTTGTGCCACATCGGTGTCCAGATAACACGACGACCATCATCTATGTAATCAGGAATCTTCGCACCGATTGGCCATGTTTCCATGTGAACATCATCAGGGTTATTTATTCCGCGCTTCTTAAGTGCATCGATAATTCTCTGATCTTTACGCGCAATTTCGATGGCACGATTAGATTCAATTGCAAGCACAGGAGCTTTTGCGCCAGGAATTTCTTTGTAACTCTTAACCACACCTTTTGTTGAAATAACACCTTCAGAGACCATCGCTTTTTCTTGATCCCAGATTGTGATGCGGCCATTGCGAATAAAAGCATCGCCGTTTTTCCACGTGCTTAAATACTCTTTTGTTGGTTCATCTAATTGCAACATCGCGATTAAGTGGCGATGATCTAATTTCCACGCAGCACGCGCAGCCTTAACGAGTGATTCTTGTTCTACCACCGATAGCGGATCTAGCGGATGTGCTGACACACAATTCAACTCTCTATGTTGTAGTTATTGGAACCAACTCTGGAAAAATTGGCGCTGCAATCTTTCCAAGAATTCGATCTAACGTGTCCCGAGCTCGCTCAGAGGCGCTATATCTGCGCGGAATCTTATCTGCGATTGCCACAAAAATGTATTGACGGTCTTCTGAATCAACATAGCCAGCAAGACTTACTGTTCCTGAAAGAGTTCCGGTCTTTGCATGAACAAGTCCCACAGCCTGAGGCGCAGTTGTTAAGAAGCGCTTTTGCAATGTGCCTGATACACCACCGATTGGCAATCCGTCATAAATCGATGCGTACTTGGGGTCATTTCTAATCTTTAACAAAAGATCAGCAATTGCTCTGGCAGTCACACGATTTTGCTTTGATAATCCGCTGCCATCGGATACTGCTATTTTGTCTGGATCAATTCCGAAATTTGTTAGCACTGTGCGGAAAGTAACGGCCATACCTTCACTGCTAAATCGTTCACCTGATGTGACCGCGGCTAAACGTGCAAGGCGTTCTGCCAAAACGTTATCGCTCCAGAGCAGCATCCACTTGATCATTGTTTCTAAGGTTGGCGATGCAGAAAGAACAAGTGGTTCAGCCGATTGCAACAATGCCTCTTCAGTTGTGATTCGCTCAACTGTTGTGCGTATACCGCGCTTTTTTAAGAAAGCTTGGAAATTTGCCAAGTCTTGCGGAAATAAACCGGTATATAAAATCTTTAAACGCTTTGCCTTAGCATCAGTTAATTCGTTGTAACGATTAATCGTATTAAATCCTAAACGCGGCAAGGATGTTCGTCCCATTTTTTCTGCCTGACTCTGAATTAAAGAAATCCACGGATCGTATTCTCCATTGATAACAATCGTGCCTGGATTCACACTTTTATAAATATTTGTATTAAATACTTTCTGCGCATCAATATAACTCAGCACCGATGTTGCCGACAGCAACTTAATTACCGATGCTGGTTTACGTGCTTGTGTTGAATTACGTTCGAAGACAATTTCGCCAGTCTTAGCATCCATCAAAATCATGGATGGGTCTGCTAAGAACTTTGAATTAGAGAGTGCCTGAAAAACACTTGGTATTGCACCGGGGGCTAACTTTTCTAAAGCCTGCGCCGGAGCAGCAGAAAGTGCCAGCGCGAACGCTAGTAATAAGCCCAGTGGGCGCAAGCGTTTTATCATTTTTAAGTAGTTGTTACCAGACCGTTGCAATGAAAGTAAATGTGAAATTCATAGATTCAGTTTAGAGTGCATACATGGAAAGACCAATGCCACCAGCCACTATTGGACCAGGTGAATTTTTCCCCGTCATAGGTGTTGGCGCTCATGAAAAGCCGTGGCCAACTGGAGATCAATACGATCCTGAATTACTTGAAAATGGCGATCGCCGAAATGTTTTAGATCATTATCGTTATTGGAAAGTCGAAGCAATTGTTGCTGACCTTGATACAAAGCGTCACAAACTTCATATTGCAATTGAAAATTGGCAACATGATTTAAATATCGGTTCCATCGTTCGTACAGCGAACGCGTTTAACGTAA
>JBEENC010000098.1:0-3376 GCA_041192285.1 Actinomycetota bacterium | reverse complement strand
CTTTCCAGAATGCATGGAAGATGATTCCAGCAAGAATTACTGTGATAGCAATTAACAGCGCACCAAGATCAACCCATAGACCGATTGCGATATAAATACCACCGAGCAAGAAGAAGAGGCCGCTGATTAGAACTCCGAGCTTTGCAGCAGGAAGTTTTTTGTACTTTGCATATCCAGTCATTGCTTCAAGCTTTGCAAAGTGACCAATGCCTGAGCCAATAAATAGCGCTGCAAATAGCAGGCGACCGATGAGTGTTACTACGTCCATGTTTCTCCTTTAGAGGTTTTAGCTAACTAGGTATGTGCTTGTGAACTAACTGGTCCAAGGTATGCCAAAGTAGTTGAAACTTCAACTACCCATGCTCACTATAAGCGTGTCGCACGCGGGGCTTGCGCCTGTCAGTCCTAGGGAGTATTTTTCGAACATCTGTTCGAATTATCCACACCCTCGTAAGAAAGAGTCCCGCAATGGCCGCCGTGCCTGTAAGAGCCCAGATTGCCCAACCAGGTGATGTTTTATCTGATGGCACCTCTGGTCCTATCGAATTCACTTTTGCCGGAAAGCGTTTTCGCATTCACGCAGTTCTCTCGCGCTGGTGTGAAGCAGGTGGTTGGTGGAACCGAATTAGTGATGGCAACTTTCATCCCGATGATCAAGCACGCGCAGTATGGAAAGTAGAAGCTGCACCGATTGGCACATTACAAACATTTGAACTCGAACGAGATGAGATCACCGGTGCGTGGATTATTAAAGCGATATGAGTTTTATCCACTTACATACTGCCAGTGCATTCTCCCTTAAGTACGGCACTACACAACCGGGTGATCTTGTTGCACGTGCCAGTCAATTAGAAGCACCCGCACTTGCACTGACCGATCGTGATGGTCTCTTAGGCGCAATTCGATTTACAAAAGCCTGTCTTGAATACGGCATTGCTCCAATCATCGGGGTCAATCTTGCTATTGATCTAGAGGCCAATCGTGGAAAGCAGCAGAAAAATTTACCGCGGCTAACCATCATTGCCGGCAGCGATGGGGGATGGCGCAACCTTGTGCGGCTCATGACATCGCTTAATTTATCTACGGGCGCACCTGTCTTAACCCTTGATTTTCTTGAACGCTTTGGTCAATACACAGACAAGCTCTATGTTCTCCATGGTCTTGATGCACCTGTTGCACCCGCAATTGCTGCACACCGCACAGATAGTGCGCTGACTATATTTAATAAGACCCGTAATTACTTTAAAGCCCATGCAATTGAATGTGTATCGCACCTAGCAAAAGGCGATGGCCCTGGATCTATTATTCATGCGGGGCGTTCACTGATCTTTGCGCGAGATCACGATATTGATGCTGTTATTACAAATGCTGCACGGATGCGTGGACCAGAAGATGGACCAGTTGCAGATATTTTGGATTGCGCTCGCCAATTAGTCCCACTGCATCCTCGCCATATAGGACGCACAAATGCTGAGGCGTATCTCAAATCAACACCAGAGATGCACGCACTCGCTGATGAAATTGCACGCGCAGGTGGCGAACGCAATGCACGGGCGCTTCTTTCGACAACGCGCGCATGGGCAGAGCAAACATTGTTATCGCCTACGCGAGATATCGGCCTTGGTTCAATTCATTTACCTGAAGCACATGTTGTTGGAGCAGAAAATGCGCAGCAGATGCGATCACTCTTGCGCCACAGATCGGAGGCAAAAATCAATTGGAGATACAGCGGTACACAAGCAGTTAAAAACGCTCGCGAAAGACTTGATGACGAACTCGCAACAGTTGCAACTCTTGGATATGAGTCATATTTTCTTACCGTCGCTGACATTGCAGATATGGCGCGAGAACGCGGCATTCGTGTATCGGCCCGTGGTTCTGGAGCAGGATCTCTTATCTGTCACTTACTTGGTATCTCAGGAGTTGACCCACTTGCACATGGATTACTGATGGAACGTTTTTGTTCACCGCTTCGTCGTGCTCTGCCTGATATTGATATTGATGTCGAATCTCACCGCCGTTTAGAAATTTATGATCTTGTCTTTAAAAAATATGCAGATCCGCGGTGGGACATTCCTGGAAATCAATCGCGATGTGCAACTGTTGCAAGCTTTGATACCTATCGCACTCGCCAGAGCATTCGCGATGCTGGCGCTGCTTTAGGGCTGCCGGCGGCTGAAATTAATCTCATTGCTCGTTCCCCTTATGGTTTGCGTGAGAAAAACGTTAAGACGCCTTTGGCAAAGATGGTCATCACAATGGCTAGGCGCCTTGAAGGTTTACCACGTCACTTATCGATGCATCCATGTGCAATTGTTCTATCTGATGGGGGATTACTCGATCGCGTGCCGCTACAACTAAATGCCAGCGGCTATCCAATGGTGGAATTTGATAAAGATGATGTAGAAGATGTTGGCTTACTTAAGCTAGACATTCTTGGTGTGCGGATGCAGTCATCTATTTCATACGCCCTGAGTGAGATCTCTCGAGTTCAGAAGGAAGAGATAGATATTGATGCAATCGCACTCGATGACCCACATACATACGAACTGATTCAATCGACAAAAACAATCGGCATCTTTCAGATAGAAAGCCCCGGACAACGCGAACTCGTCGGCAAATTAGAGCCGCAGACTTTTACAGATTTAATTATTGATATTTCACTCTTTCGCCCGGGCCCAGTAAAAAGTGACATGATTTCACCTTTTCTAAAGTCGCGACATGGGTGGAGTGCACGCAAGATTATTCATCCTGATCTATACGCAATATTGCGCGATACCGAAGGCGTTGTTGTCTTTCACGAACAAGTTATCTGCATCATTGCCACACTGACGCACTGTTCATTGGCGCATGCCGATGAAATGCGCCGAGCCCTCGGAGATCGCCAAGGCCAGCAGAAGGTCTGTGATTGGTTTTATCCAGCAGCGGCTGAACACGGCTATTCACCGGAAGTAATCAACGAAGTTTGGGAAGTTCTTCGTGCATTTGCATCCTTTGGGTTTTGTAAGGCCCACGCTGCAGCTTTTGCATTTCCAACCTATCAATCTGCATGGCTTAAGACGCATTACCCAGCAGCATTTCTAGCAGGTCTTCTTACTCACGATCCTGGCATGTATCCCAGGCGGTTGATTTTAGATGAAGTCCGACAGATGGGTATTTCGATTGCGCCCCTTGATGTAAATAATTCGGATCAGAGCTACCGAGTAGAAGTTGCAGAAGATGGCACCCAAAGTATTCGCATTGCACTTTCAACTATTAATGGAATTAGCACCGAAGAGATTGAAAACATTATTGCGGCCAGACCATATAAAGATCTAGCAGATTTTTATTATCGCTCTGGCGCATCCCAACCCATCATCGAATCCATGATTCTTAC
>JBEENC010000097.1:0-3383 GCA_041192285.1 Actinomycetota bacterium | reverse complement strand
TGGCGATCAACCATTAACTTTGCAATGTGCTTTTGTTCATCCGTTCCCAACATAAATGCAACGTGCGCGAAGGCATAACCAGATGCGTAGATGTGAATTGATGGGTTAGAACCCAAAACCATTTCTGCAATGGCCCAACGCACTGATGCTGGAATCTTTGTTCCACCAAGTGGCACTGGAGTATCAATGCGCCACCATTCACCATCAATGTATGACTTATAAGATTTCTTAAAACTTTCAGGAAGTTTCACATCTCCTGTTGCTTTATTAAAATCTGTTCCGATGCGATCGCCTTCAACGAAAGATGCTGCAAGATCATTTTCAGTTAATCGCTTCATCTCATCTAACATGCCCATCGTTGTTTCGCGATCAAGCTCTGAGAAGACTGAAGTTCCGAGAATTTTTTCGGTGCCCAAGAGGTCAAAGAGGCAGAATTGGATATCGCGCAGATTGGCTGTGTAATGGCTCATGGGCAAATTGTGCTACTCGCCAGTAACTTCTGCAACTCATTCGGCCCCCAATTGGTAGAGTCCGCAGGTGCTCTTAAGTGATCGCGATATCCGCGCAGAAATAGCTGCTAACCGAGTCGGCGTTGAGCCATTCGACGAAGCGATGATCCAGCCATCCTCAGTGGACGTTCGCTTGGACAAATTCTTCCGTGTCTTTGAAAACCATAAGTACTCAGTTATCGATCCTTCTACTGAGCAAGCGGAACTGACCCGCGAAGTTATCGCCGAAGGCGATGAACCATTTATTTTGCACCCAGGTGAATTCGTACTCGCAAGCACCTACGAAGTAATTACTCTTCCAAATGACATTGCAGGACGCCTTGAAGGAAAGTCATCTTTAGGTCGCCTTGGTTTATTAACGCACTCAACTGCCGGGTTTATTGATCCAGGATTTTCTGGTCACATCACTCTCGAACTTTCAAATGTTGCAAACCTGCCAGTTAAGTTATTTCCGGGGATGAAAATCGGTCAGCTCTGCTTAATCAAACTCTCTTCACCTGCAGAACACCCATACGGATCTGAAAAGTATGGATCTCGGTATCAAGGACAACGCGGGCCAACAGCAAGTCGCTCCTTTAAGAACTTTCACCGATCTAAAATTAAGTAGCCGGGAATAACTCAAGGCCCCAGGAGGTTTTATCACCATGGAAATCATAATCACTTTAGGCGTTATTGCTCTCCTCATTACTTTTTTAGTCATCCAATACAACCGACTTATTCGCCTGAATATCGCAGTCGATGAATCTTTCGCACAGATTGAAGTGCAACTCAAGCGTCGCGCAGATTTGATCCCAAACTTGGTAGAAACGGTTAAAGGTTACGCCGAGCACGAGAAGAGCACATTTGACGCAGTTGTTACAGCGCGTGCAAAAGCTACATCGGCTACTTCTCTGACAGATGTTGCAGCAGCAGATGGCATGTTGACTCAAGCACTTCGTGGTTTGTTGGCAGTTGCCGAGGCGTATCCAGATCTCAAAGCATCAGCGAATTTTTTATCCCTACAGGATGAGCTTTCAACGACCGAAAATAAAGTTTCATTTGCTCGCCAGTTCTATAACGACAATGTGCGCTCGCTAAACACTGCTGTGAAAACAGTGCCAACTAATTTCTTTGCAGGTTTTGCAAAGGTGGCCGAACGCGAATTCTATGAAGTAGAAGATCCACAATCACGACAAGTGCCAAACGTTAAGTTCTAACCTCTATGGCTGAAGTCGGCAATTTTCGGGGCCTGCAAGCTGCAAACAAGCGAAAAACATTCGCACTACTCGCACTCTTTGGCGTGCTTATGTGGGTGGTTGCATACGCAGCCCTGACTTATTTTGGTGGCTCTTCAGCCTTTATTGTTCCCATCGCAGTCGGACTTTCACTCATTTCAGTATGGGGTTCGTATTACGGCTCTGATCGGTTGGTGCTGACAATGACTGGCGCAAAATTAATTACCGAAAGTGATAATCCAAAGTTATTTAATCTTGTTCACGAAGTAGTTATTGCTAGCGGATTGCCGATGCCTAAAGTGGCAATCGTGGTTGACCCCGCACCAAATGCATTTGCGACAGGGCGAAACCCAGAACACGCACTCATTGCATTTACAACAGGAATTTTAGATGCGATGGATCGCGATCAACTGCAGGGCGTTATTGCTCACGAGATGTCACATGTGGCAAATAGAGACACATTGGTCTCAGCTGTTGCCGCTTCAACCGCTGGCGCAATCGCAATCCTCTCTGATTTCTTAATGCGCATGATGTTCTTCGGTGGTCGCCGAGATCGCGATAGCAATTCAAATCCAATTGCTTTAGTAGTTTCTTTAGTTGTTTTGATGTTGGCACCCCTTGCCGCGATACTGCTTAAGTCTGCGATCTCTCGTAAACGAGAGTCACTTGCTGATGCCACAGCAGTTTCTTTTACACGAAATCCCGCAGGTTTGCGCTCGGCACTTGAAGTTCTTGCACGTGACTCAACGGTTGTGCAGCAGCGATCAACAGCCGTGGCTCATATTTGGATTGAATCACCACTTGATGCAAAATCAGTCTCAAAATTGTTTGCATCCCACCCACCAATCGAAGACCGTATTGCAACTCTTCGTGCAATGGAGAGCTTGTCTTAGTTAGGTTTTACAGCGCGCAATAAAGCTTGCGCAACATCTAATACCTGCACTTGTGATTCACGTGCTGCGACACCATCTGTAACCATTACACGACAGAATGGACAGGCAACAGCGACTTCTTCGACACCAGTTGCAAGTGCTTCATCAACACGGTTGAGGTTAATTTGTGTTCCAAGTTTTTCTTCCATCCACATGCGACCGCCACCGGCGCCACAGCAGAATGATCTTTCTTGGTTACGTGGCATTTCAGTAATTGTTACACCAGTTGCTTGGAGTAATTCACGTGGCGCTTCAAATACTTGGTTGTGACGGCCTAAATAACATGGATCGTGATAGGTCAGTGACTTCTCTGATTTATTAATTGGAATCAAACGACCTTCGCGTACAAGTTGGTTAAGCAGTTGTGTGTGGTGAACAACCTGTAATTCATAACCACTTTGTGCGTAGTCTCGACCAATTGTTGTAAAGCAGTGAGGGCAGGTAACAACAACTTTTTTGGTTCCCTTATCTTTGCGAGTTTCAAACACTTGCGTAAATGTATCGATATTTTCCTTAGACAAGATTTGATACAAGAATTCATTTCCGGCGCGACGTGCAGGATCTCCTGTACAAGTCTCGCGCTTTCCAAGAACCGCAAAGTTAACGCCGGCCATGTTTAATAACTCAGCAACAGCCTTTGTGGTTTTCTTTGCACGTTCTTCATATGCACCCGCACAACCAACCCAGAACAAATATTCAACATCTTCAGGAAGCGTGCCTTCTACAAC
>JBEENC010000096.1:0-3411 GCA_041192285.1 Actinomycetota bacterium | reverse complement strand
CGTTCTGTCTTTATGTAATCTTCTTGCATCAATCCAACAATTTCGCTGCGGATGACCCGAATATAAATACCCGCATACAAAATTGAGAGCGTCAGCCAAGGAAAGAGCAGCGCTAAGAACCAACCGCCAGGGCTTTCGGTAAATGGCACATACCCAAGGGGTGGAACCCATCTAAATAGAGTTGCGTGTAAACGCCCTTGCGTTATTAAGTTAACGACTTCACCCAACCAGTAAACGGGCAGGGAAACGCCAATGATTCCGATAATTCCAATTGCAGGATCAACCCACGATTTGCGCATACCTGCAGCCGTGATTCCAAGGGCTAATCCCAGAACTAACCAAATAAGCGCGGCACCAAAGACAAGTGAGAGCGTTGCCGGAATTGCTTGAGTGAGTTGTGGCCAGACCTCAGCGCCGCGATTTACATATGATGTGAGATCGCGGTCGATAAATAAGTGCTTCATCATCGATACATAACGAATATGAATTGGTTTATCTAGATCAAATGTTGCGCGCACCTGTTGCAACGTAAGTTGATCAGCGTTTCGACCTGCGATACGGGCTGCTGGATCTACGCCAGGAGTTGCAAAAAAGATAAGAAAGACCAAGATACTGATGGAGACAAGTACGAATACGGCGGCTGCAAGGCGCTTTAGAACAAATCTTGTCAAAATGCACCACGCAAACGAGCTTTAGGATCGAGTGCATCTCGCACCGCATCGCCAAGTAAGTTAAGAGCTACAGCTGTTACAACGATAAATAATCCTGGAGTAAGCGCCACCATTGGACGCGTATACAAGAGTCCGAGACCATCTTTAATAATTGTTCCCCATGACGCATCTGGTGGTTGAACACCGATAGATAAGAAGGAGAGGGCGGATTCAGTCAGCATCGCAAGGGAGACCATCAGGGGAATAAAGACTAAAACACTTGGGATTACATTGGGCAAAATTTCA
Source organism: Actinomycetota bacterium (assembly GCA_041192285.1). GTDB lineage: Bacteria > Actinomycetota > Actinomycetes > Nanopelagicales > Nanopelagicaceae > Planktophila. The sequence continues at coordinate 2,455 of JBEENC010000096.1, read as the reverse complement.
CGAAAAATGATTGTCGAATTCTTTGCACCGCCGCCAATTGCAGCCTTAACAAATTCACGTTCACGAAGTGCAAGCACCTGACCGCGAATTGGACGCGCGACATATGGCACATAAACAAGTCCGATAATAAATATTGGTAAATATAGCGATCCTGCTTCTAGTGAAAGAGGCCCCCATTTAAATCCACTTGTAAGAAGCACAACCGAAAGCGAAATAGAGAGTAGATAAACCGGAAATGCCCAAATCACATCTAAAATTCGAGAAATCACGGAGTCAATAATTTTTCCGGAATAGCCAGCGATGACACCAACTAGTGTTGCAACAATCAAAGTTAGAGCCGCGGCTGAAAAACCGATTAATAAAGTATTTGTGCCGCCATATAACAAGCGGGCTGCGACGTCTCGGCCTTGGTTATCAGCGCCTAGAAAGTAAGGGCCAATTTTCCATGTCGGACCAATGGGATTAACACCGAGGCGCAGTCCTTCAGTTGATTGTTGTAAAACCTGAACTTCCACACCATCTAAGACGACAGTTCCGTTAATGGTTGAAACAAATGGATCTGTCTTTGAAACCAGTGATGCGTAAAACGGAGCGAAGAGTGTGAGTGCAACGACTAAGACCAACATCGTTGTTGCCACCCATGATCTACGATCACGAACCAGCGTTCGGAGGGCAATTTTGCCCGGACTCTCCGAAGAGAGATCGAACGCTGGTTCGTGCGTAGTCATCTACTTACTTGACCTGCAGTTGGCTAACCAACATGTAGAACTGCTTAGAGAAGTTGTAGTTCTTTACACGAGCAGACAAGAAGTCAATCTGCTTAGGTGTGAAGGCCACAGCAACTGGGGCTTCATTCATGATCGCTTGATCAATTTCGCCCCACTCTTTATCAGCAGCTGCTTGATCTGTTACGCCTAGATTCATTGCATCGATCATCCGCTTGTTAAGTGCTTTGTTGCAGTAACCAGCCATGTTGATAGATGAATCTGAACCAGGTGTAAATGATTCACAACCTAGCAAGATGTACGAGAAGTCCATCGCTGCTGGGAAATCTTGATACCACTGGGATACCGAGATCTGAACCTTGTTCTTCGTGTTCTGAATGTATGTGAATTGAATGTTGCTTGAAATTGGCTTCAAGGTTGCCTTGTAACCAATCTGGTTGAGAACGCTTTGTACGTACTCACCCATTTGCTTGTTCACTTCATCATCAGAGACAACAACGCCAACCTTTTGGCCAGCTGTGCCTGACTCCTTGACGAGTTGCTTTGCCTTTTCAATATCTGGCGCAGACCAACTTGTTGCTGGAGATTCAACTGAAGCACCCTCTGTGTACTGGCAGAAGTCCTTGTGCCCTGGGAATCCAGGTGGCAAGAATGTACATGCAGGTGTTGCAAGTTGTTCTCCACCGAAGATCTTTACCATTGCATTGCGGTCAAGTGCGTAGTTAACGGCTTGACGTGCTTTGACATTATCAAATGGTGCCAAGTTGTTATTCATAGGCAAGTACCACATCGCTGTCAATGTGTGAACATTGATTTGATTTGGAAGTTCTGTACCGATTTCAGACAAACGGTCAGCAGGAATTGGATCGAGCATCCAGTCAGCTTGTCCATTCTTGATCGCATTTACCTGAGCTTCAGCTGTGAGGCCGAATTGATAAACGATCTCATCTGGATATCCAGCTGGCTGTGCTTCGCGGTTCCACTCTGTGAAGTTTGGATTACGAACCATCTTGAGTTCCTTGTTTGGATCATAGGATGCAAACATGTAAGGACCTGTTGAAGGAATTGGAGTTGTGCCCGCATCCTTTGATGGAGCATCAGCAGGAAGAATAACTGCGTGTGGCAACGATAGCTTGTAATTAATTGTTGCATCTGGTGCAGTCAAATTAATTACAATCTTATTTGTAGCTTCATCAACGACTACACCTTGATCGAGCTTACAAGTTGCTGGATTAGCCAAACATGCATCTGCGCCCACGATACCGTTATAGAAACCACCAGCTGTTGGTGACAAAACCTTGAAGATTCGCTCAAATGATGCTTTCACATCATTAACAGTTACATCGCGACCATCTGAGAATTTAATTCCTTTACGCAATGTAAATGTGAGTGTCTTTCCACCATCACTAAGTTCAGGTAGAGCTTCTGCTAAGTCTGGAACAGTTTCAAATGACTTAGGACCATCTACTTTTCTAAATGCAAGTAGACCATCATAAGTTGCCTGGTATAGCTGCCAGAATTGAAGTGTGTAGTTAATGTGTGGATCAAGAGTTCCTGCTGCACCTTTTGCAACGAGAGTTAATGTTCCACCAGCTTTTGCTGCGTCATAAGGTGCAAGTACACCTTCTTGACCTTGAGCATTTGAATCTGAACCACTGTCAGAACTCGAGCTACCGCATGCACTGAGAACAAAGCTCAGGGCGATGAGAGATACGAGCGTTCTAGAGCGT
>JBEENC010000095.1:0-3463 GCA_041192285.1 Actinomycetota bacterium | reverse complement strand
TACTGAGGCAAGAAGAAGATAGGAGTTACGAACCTTCATTAAGCGCCACCAGAAATTAACCGCAAAACATCCTCGCTAGAGACAATCCCAAGGGCAGTGCCATTGTCATTGACCCGTACTGGTTTGTGAGATTGCAAAATTACTTGCGCGGCATCGCGAATGATCGTGTTAGCTGCAAGTTCAGGTCCATCGGTGGCATCACCTGGCGCAGCTTTTCTCGCTAAGTGCTTCAAAGTCAGAACATGAGACTTAGCAATATCGCGCACAAAGTTAGCTACGTATTCATCGGCTGGGTTTGCGACAAGATCTTCAGGTGTACCAATTTGAACTATGGCGCCATCTCGCATGATTGCAATGCGATCACCAACTTTTACCGCTTCAGATAAATCGTGGGTAATAAAGACCATTGTCTTGCCGAGTTCGTGGTGCAGGCGAATCACTTCTTGCTGCATGTCACGACGAATCAGTGGATCGAGTGCGCTAAATGGTTCATCCAAGAAGAGCACCTGTGGGTCCACGGCAAGGGCTCGAGCTAAGCCAACGCGCTGTTGCATACCGCCAGATAATTGCTCTGGGTAAGCATTGGCATAACCTTGTAAACCAACGAGTTCGATTACTTCGTTGGCACGAGCGTGGCGAGCATCTTTTTTAATGCCATTAATTTCAAGTGAGTAAGCAATGTTGTCAATTACTTTGCGGTGTGGAAGCAGCCCGAAGTGCTGGAAAACCATAGAGAAACGAGTTTTACGTAATTCGCGAAGACGCTTGTCATCAACTTTTAATATGTCTTCGCCTTCAAATTGAAGTTGACCTTGTGTAGGTTCAATGAGGCGTGTCATACAGCGAACAAGGGTTGACTTACCTGAACCTGAAAGACCCATCACAACGAATACTTCACCCGGTGCTACATCAAATGAGACATCGCGAACTGCAATTGTGTTGCCGGTTTTTGCTCGCAACTCTGTGCGAGATAAATTTGCATCAGCAGATCCAATAACTTTTTCAGGATTATTTCCGAAAACTTTCCATACGTTTTGTACAGAAATCATTGGTGATGCTGAGCTCATGTACTCTCCCCTAATTTCTTTTCGACTTACTGTGGATCGGCGAACCAACCGGAACGCGCAGGCTCATTGTTGGTCCAAATGTGTTTTATTTCAAGGTATTCATCCAAACCGGCCACACCTAATTCGCGACCGACGCCTGAAGCTTTAAATCCGCCCCATTCTGCCTGCGGACGATATGGGCCAAAATCGTTGACCCAGATGGTTCCATGGCGAAGTGCCCCGGCTACGCGATTGGCAATTTTTTTATCATCACACCACAGCGCACCGGATAATCCATAAATAGTGTCATTGCCTAGGGCGATTGCTTCATCAACGCTTTCAAATGTTTCAATTGTCATAATCGGACCAAATGATTCATCCTGAACGCACTTCATTTTTGATAAACAATTATCGATAACCGTTGGCGGGAAATACCAACCTTTATTTAAGTCTTCACGATTAATTCGAGAACCACCAACCAGAATTGTTGCACCATCTTTAACGGCATCTTGCATGTATGCCTCAACTTTGGCCAAGTGCTCTTTGCTAATTAGCGGACCAGTTTCTGTGAGTGGATCTTCAGGTCCACCCACGTAAATAGCTTTTGCGCGGCGCACGATTTCTGCAACAACTCTGTCGTGGATTGATTTTTCAACGAGCACGCGGGTTCCGGCAGAGCAGACTTGGCCTGAGTGCAAGAAGGCACCTGTGACTGCGTTATCAATTGCTGCATCAATATTGCTATTTTCAAAAATAATATGTGGGTTTTTGCCACCTAATTCAAGGGCTACTTTTTTAACGGTTTGCGCAGCAGTTGCCATGATACGACGGCCTGTAATTAATCCACCAGTAAATGAAACCAAATCAACGCGTGGATCTTCCGTCAGCGGCGCACCAGCTGTAGCGCCTGCTCCACAAATCAAATTTGCAACACCTTGTGGTAATCCTGCTTCTTCAAGTAATTTCATCAAATGAATCGCAGTAGATGGCGATAACTCACTTGGTTTAACGATGAATGAGCATCCAGCAACGAGTGCTGGCGCAACTTTCCAGGAGATTTGCAAGAGCGGATAGTTCCAGGGACCAATAAGTGCGCACACCCCAACTGGTTCGCGAGTGATAACACTTGTGATGTTATCGGCGCCCACATCTACCGTGCGATCTTTAAGTTTTAATCCAAGGGCTGCAAAGTGGCGAAATGTGGCTTCAATATCTGCCATGTCATAGCGCGTTTCGATCATGCGCTTGCCTGTATCGCGTGTTTCAAGGGATGCAAGAATTTCGGCATCGCGATTAATCAAGTCTGCAACTTTTGTAACGAGTGCACAACGCTCTTTCATCGACCACGATGCATAGGTGCCTGAATCAAAAGATTCTCGAGCGGCCTTAATCGCATCGCGAGTATCGGCCGCAGTCGCTTCAGAAACAGTTGCAACTACTGAGTTATCGTGCGGGCTCCTGATCTCACGTACTGCTCCATCAGATGATGCAACCCATGCACCATTTATATAGAGCGTACTGTGCGCCATGTACTAAGCGTCTAGCTCTGACTTACGCTTTGCAACGAATTCAGTGAGTTCGGCTAGAACTTGAGCATCCATCTCTGGCTTTTCATACTCTTCTAACTTCTTCTTCCAAATATCTTCTGCGCGTGCACGTGTGTCTTTTGCACCAAGGCGCATCCAACGCTCGTAGTTATCGCTATTTGTTAAGAATGGACGATAGAAGCACTCGCGGAAGCGCTCCATTGTGTGGGCCGCGCCTAGGAAGTGACCACCGTGGCCCACTTCAACGTGGGCATCAAATGCCAGTGAAGCCTCATTAAATTCCAGTGGTGTGAATTCAGCCATCAAAGATTGCAAGATTTCAACATCGACTACGAACTTGTCATATGAAGAAACCAAACCACCTTCAAGCCATCCTGCTGTGTGCATTACCCAGTTAGTGCCAGATAAAAATGTTGGCATCATCGTCATCATTGTTTGATACGCAGATTGAGCATCAACTGTTTGTGATGAGTTTAGGCCGCCACCGCCACGAAATGGCAAGTTAAGTGAGCGAGCAATTTGGCCAGTACAGAGAAGTCCAATTCCGGACTCTGGTGTACCAAATTGTGGTGAACCAGATTGCATATCAATATTAGAAAGAAATGAACCAAATACAACAGGTGCACCTGGGCGAACTAGTTGCACAAGTGCGATAGCGACAAGTGCTTCTGCCATTTGCTGAGCCAGCGTTGCAGGAATTGTTACAGGACTCATGGCGCCCATAAGCAAGAACGGTGTTGTTACAACTGGTTGTCCGGCCAACGCGTATTCGCGCATTGAGTCCAACATACGATCATCCCAGCGCAATGGAGAGTTGCAGTTAACCAATGAAATAAGCGCTGGGGTCTCCTCGATTACTGCGCGACCACC
>JBEENC010000094.1:0-3471 GCA_041192285.1 Actinomycetota bacterium | reverse complement strand
ATGTAACGCTCATTGTGAATAGTGGCCAATGTGGCTGCAATTATTTCTTTTCCCCGGAAAACATGGTGTAAATAAGCCCGTGTGTAATGCGTGCAGGTATAGCAATCACACTCGTCATCGATCGGGTTGAAATCTCGCTTATAGGCAGCGTTAGTCAGATTAAATCTGCCTTCCATTGTGTAGACAGCACTTGTGCGAGCGATTCGAGAGGCAAGGACGCAATCAAATGTATCTATGCCGTTTTCAACGCCAACAAATAGATCTTCAGGGGCACCGATACCGAGCAAATGCTTAGGCTTTTCTTGGGGCAAAACTTGATTAACCCACTTAACGATGGTGCCAAGTGAATCTTTATCGAGTGCGCCGCCGATGCCAAAGCCATCATATGAAATATCAGATGAGGTCATGGCGCCAAAATCTGTTGCTGCTTTCTTACGCAGGTCTTCGTACTGTGCGCCTTGAATAACTCCAAAGAGTGCTTGATATGGCTTATCTGCTCGCAGATCTGTGAGCCGCTTGTGTTCATCCAAACAACGCAACCCCCAGTTGTATGTGCGCTGCATGGCAACTTCTTGATAGCGACGGGTGTTATGAAGCGTTGTGCACTCATCGAATGCAAACATAATGTCTGCACCAATTTGGTGTTGCACTTGCATCGAAATCTCTGGCGTAAATCGATGCATAGAACCATCTAGATGAGATTTAAAGGTCACACCTTCATCATCGACATGGGCCAGACGTTCTTTATTACCCGCAATTACTTCATCTGATCGAAAAGTCTTTGCATCCATTGCTAGAACTTTTTTAAAGCCAACACCAAGGGATAGAACTTGAAAACCACCGCTATCTGTAATTGTTGGTCCTGGCCAATTCATGAATTTCGCCAAACCACCAGCTTCATCAAGAATGTCTGGTCCTGGTTGTAAATAGAGGTGATATGCATTTGCTAAGAGTGCTTGTGCACCTAAATCCTGCATTGATTCAGGTAAAACTGATTTAACTGTGGCTTTTGTGCCTACTGGAATAAATGCTGGAGTTTGAATCACTCCGTGAGGAGTTGAAATTGTGCCAACGCGAGCGAGTGATCCCTCATCGCGCGCCTTTATTTCAAAACCAAAACCCTTGCCCATGCGCCACATTGTGGCAGAGATGTAGGCTAAGAAAATGCCTCAATTCAAACTTAGATCCGGCCGCGAACTTGAAGTACTAGATAACGGCGTTGATAGCACCCGTGCCATCGTTTTCCATCACGGTACACCGGCCAGTGCATCACTGTGGAGTCAGTGGTTTACATATGCAGCAGAGGCTGGCATTCGTGCTATTTCATATAGCCGGGCGGGATATGGCACGAGTGACCGCGATTATGGCCGCAGCATTGTTAGCGTCAATAAAGATATCGCTGAAGTTTTGGAATCAAAGGGAATTGAAAAATTCGTAGCAATAGGTTGGTCTGGCGGCGGTCCACATGCACTTGCAAATACGTTGTTAGATAACAATGTCGGAGCAATTACATTAGCTGGTGTAGGCGCATATGGCGTAGATGACTTAGATTTTCTAGAGGGTATGGCGCAAGAAAATTATGATGAATTCGGTGCATCACTACAGGGTGAAGAAGTCATCCAGCAGTGGTTTATAGATAACGCATCAGTATTTAAATCCGCCGGTGGCGCAGAAATTCGCGAAGCATTTGGTGGGCTCATTAGCGATGCTGATAAAGAATCAATGGAAGGCTCTTTTGCTGACGTGATTGCTGCAGCAATTAGATCTGGTCTTGCAGTCAGCTTTGATGGATGGGTCGATGATGATGTTGCATTTACTAAAGCGTGGGGATTTGATCTTTCATCCATTAATAAGCCTGTAAAGATCTGGCAAGGCGATCAAGATTTTATGGTGCCTCATGCACACTCTCATTGGCTGAAAAAACATATTTCAACTGCTGAACTAACTTTTATTCCCGGCCAAGGCCACGTCACTTTATTAGTTGATTACACCGACAAAGTATTTACACAAGCAAAAGCGCTGCTTGCATAGATGATTTTAAATTCAGAAATAGTTCGTGAGTATTACGCAATTCTGAACCAGCATTCAAAGAAAATGGTTCTAGGAGTGCTGCTTAGTGCTATCGGTACCGGTATGACGCTCTCACTCTTATTGGTTTATTTACATGACATGCGTGGCTTCACAACTACATTTGGTGGGATCTTGCTCTCTTACGGCGCTGCCGTGGCACTGCTCATCGGAGGACCAGTTGGTGCTCTGATAGATCGCATCGGCCCAAAGAAGGTAATAATCGTTGGAACTATTGCCGAAGCAATTGGAACTGGCGGTTGGGCATTTGTTCAAACTCACCGTGATGCCATTGTGGTCATGAGTATTCAATCAATTGGTACGGCTTTTATATGGCCGCCAATAAATGTGATGCTCACGCGGTTGACCGAAGCCAAAGATCGACAGAATATCTTTGGCTTAAATTTTATGCTGCTTAATCTTGGAATTGGCTTGGGTGGTTTATTTGCATCCCTAGTGATTACAGAAGGATCCCTTCGCTCATTTCAGATTATGTATATTTTAGATTCATTTACATTCTTACTCTTTTTGTCTGTAGTTTTACTCATCCGCACTCCACTGGTTGGAAAGTACATTCCCGAAGCACACGAGCCAAAGAGTGGAAGCTATAAAGATGTCTGGGAAAATAAGAAAATAGTCTTGCTCAGTATTTCTGGATTAATTCTCTTGGTCTTTGGATATGCGAGTTTGCAAGCAGGACTTCCGATTTATGCAACGCAGTACTTAGGGCTTTCACCTAAGTGGATCGGAATTTTTTATGCGGCAAATACGATTTCTATTGTTTTATTTCAGCCCGCAGTTTTGCGCAGACTCAGCCGCGAATCAAAATACAAAGCACTCATCGCTGTTGGAATCATTTGGTCAATATCGTGGGGCGTGGTTGGAATATCACCACTGTTGCCAATTATTGCTGGTGGAATCATGTTGTGCATCAGCCAAGTGGTCTTTGCATTTGGTGAAATGATTTGGTCGCCAACGCTGCCAGCACTTGCAAATGAGTTATCTCCCGAACATATTCGCGGGCGAACTAATGCGCTGACTGGATTGCAATGGGGAGTTTCGGGTGTTATCGGACCTGCAATTAGTGGACCAATGCTTGGTGCAGGCCTAGAAAGTGCATGGATATTTACAATGCTTATCGGAGCACTGCTACCACTTCCACTCTTTCTTAAATTAAAGAAGATGGCAGCAAAACAGAGTAATTAAGTGAGTTTGCCCGTTGCTTCAACGACGTTGACTGCGTTATTTGTCAGCACAACAGTGAGTTCATCTCCTGTGGCTCCTGGACAAGATATGCCCCATGCAAATGAAATCGAAGCACCGGCTGCAAGTGGAGTTTGTGGTGCGCCATCCATTTTGGCATCGCCATCAAAAATATCTACACACGTACCTGCAGTAGTTGTT
>JBEENC010000093.1:0-3516 GCA_041192285.1 Actinomycetota bacterium | reverse complement strand
TCAACGCCCCAATATCCATGATAGCCAGCACCGTTGGGAGTCGGCTTTTGTTGGACAACAAGTGGAGTAACCCAGACTGCAGTAAAACCTAACTTCTTAATACGAGCTAAGCCGTTATCGCCTTCACTGCATGTTCCAGTTAAACCCTTTAAATCCCCGCCATGAAAGAATGCAGTCTCCCTTGGGTTATAACCTGGAAATGAATCATTTGATGTGTCACCGTTGAGATAACGATCAGGAAATACAAAATAGATTAAATCTTTTGATAATCCGACTTTTACAGGATCAGCTGTGGGTGTTGCGGCAAAAGATGTAGTTGCCAGGGCGAGCAGAAGTGAAGTAACTACAAAGAGTACAAACCTCTTTTTCAAGATTAACCCTTAACCGATCCTGCAGTTAATCCACTCACAATGTATTTCTGTAATGATAAGAAGATAATGACAATTGGTATGGAAGCCAAGATTGATCCTGCAGCAAATGGACCCCAGTTTTGTGAATACTGACCACCGATAAACTGTTGCAATCCAACTGCCACAGTTCTACTTTCCATATCAACTAAGAACAAGCGGGCCAAAATAAACTCATTGAAGGTTCCAATAAAGCTCAGCAGTGAAACAACAGCTAATACTGGTGCGGCAAGTGGCACGAAAATAAGCCAGAATGTTTGAACTTCTGAGGCTCCATCAATCTTTGCCGCCTCATCTAACTCTGCGGGAATTGAATCAACAAAGCCCTTGAGCAACCAGATGTTCACACCCATTGCTCCGCCCAAATAGACAAGAAGTAGGCCGGCTCGTGTGCCTAAACCAATCGATGGAGCAAATGAATAAACGCGCTCCATGATTACATAGACGGCAGAGATGGCAAGGATTGCTGGGAACATCTGAACAAGGAGCAATAGTTGAATACCCTGCTTGCGTCCCTTGAATTTAAGGCGACTGAATGCAAAAGCTGAAGCAGAACCGATTATGACTGAGAGAACAGCAACTGCTCCCGCAATGATCAGAGAGTTCTGTACCCATGACAAATAAGGAATTGTGGGGTTATTAAACAAGAGCTGATAGTTCTTAAATGAGATTTCTTGTGGAATAAATGAGGTCAGCTGCAAGCTTCCGGACGAGGCAAAGGATGAAATCACAACAAGATAGAGTGGAAAGAGAGCAAACAGGCAGATAGAGATGGCGATGATGTGGCGCCATGAGTCATGCATTAACCACTTTTTCATCCGAATGTCTCCAATACCTTGGATTTTTTCAGACTATAAAGGGAGATAGAAGCAACGAGGACGAAGATGATGAGTGAAATAGCACTTGCAAGACCCAGATCCTGTGTGCCCGTACCGAATGCAATCTTGTAGGTATAGCTAATCAAGATATCTGTGGCTCCTGCAATTTCTCCATCTAGTTCTTTGCGTGGGCCACCACCTGTGAGCAAGTAAATCAAATTGAAGTTATTGAAGTTAAATGCAAATGAGGCAATCAAAAGCGGTGAAAGAATCTGCAATAGGAGAGGCAAAGTAATCTTACGGAAAATCTGTCGTGGATTAGCGCCATCAATTGCAGCTGCTTCAAGTAGTTCACTTGGAATAGCTTGTAGTGATCCACTTGAAATTAAATAGAAATATGGGAATCCAAGCCAGAGATTTACAAGGATCACAGCAACACGAGCGAAGTTGGGATCAGAGAACCAAGCAATATCGCTGCCAAAGAGCGTATTGATTGCACCGAACTCGGTGTTAAACATTCCGCCCCAAATCAAGATACTCATAACACTTGGCATCGCATATGGAAGCACCAAGATCGAGCGATAGATTCGACGCCCAAATATTGGACGATTCAAAGCAAGTGCAAGTAAGAGGCCTAAAGCAAAGGTTGTTAAAACAGTGAGAAGAGCAAATGCCACAGTCCATATAAAGACTCGAACTAACGGCTCACGCACCCGTGGATCAGTGATGATTTTTGAGTAGTTTTCAAACCAAATGGGTGCTCTCCAGCCTGGCTCTAAAATCGCAGTTTTATCATCAACGAGAGCGTAGTTCCCACGCCCGTTATCACGGTAGATAGAGCCATTTACTAGATTCCTAAACTCATCAGTTACAGGTAAGTATTCCAAGACTTGGCGAGAAACTATTCCTGCTTCAAAGCCTTCTAGGGCAATGAAGTACTCGCCTTCATATTGAAATTGGATTTTAGAGAATGACTTATCAGCACCAGCCATTTGAGCATCAGTCAAGATTGTGAAATTCGGAGCAGTGATTGCAACACCATATTCATTTAGGGTTACATCATTTGCCGCCACAGGAATTCGTAAATCTGCTGTCGAGATGAAATATTTCAAGTTTGTAATATCTGAAATAAGAATTGCTTCTTTGCCATCATAGGTTCCCAATTTGATATCAAATGATGTTCCAGATGGGTCGGCTTCAATTCCGCGGATCTTGACCTGAACTATTGCCTCTTCTTTAGAGATGATGTTTCCGGTCTTGTAGTTAAAGCCTGACATCGTTACCGTATAAAGAATTGGTCCGATTACAAAGGCAATAAGAAGCAGGATGCCGGGAATGAAGAATTTGAGTGGGATTGAGATTTTGGTTAAGTAAGTTAAAGCCAATGCAAGGACTGTTAGAGCTAAAAAGGCTGAGATTACATACTCTCTTTGAGCAAAAGCGCTCTGGGCCAACATAATTAAAACAGCTGAGGCAAGGCTAACGAAAATGATCTTAAGCAAGAGGGCTACTTTGCCTCTTATTAAGTAGGTCATTCTCATAGGTCCTAACTCAGTTGATGAAAAGAGTAATGCGGGCGAGATACTCGCCCGCATTACTCGACTTCAGTATTTAATTTGGGTAAACCAAATTATTTATAGATCGCTCTTACCTGCTTCGACGTTTACACGCCAGATTGAAGCTAGCTTAGATGCTTCTTTAACTGCATCCTTGCCGTCGATGAGTACTGCGGTCCAGTAAGCAGGAGCTGAATCCCAGTAGTTAGCGCCACCCTTGTTTGTATTAAGGAATGCGCCGATCTGTGGAATACCTGCAAGGCTTGCAGCAGAACCGAATCCGCGCTGAGCAGCTGAAACAGTTGCATCAGCTTGAGCACCCTTTTCTGCTGGTGGGCGCTTCTCTAGAGTCTGGTAGCGAACCTGTCCATCAGTTGAAGCAAAGAAGTTAGTAAGAAGTGACTTAGCGCCAGCTTCTACTCCATGCTTTGCAGCAAATGTTGTTAGAAGTGCACCGCTAACGCTTCCGAACATACGTCCGTAAGTGCCATCTTTTACACCTGGAACTGGCATGAGATTCATTGTGAATCCCTTTGCAACATAATCTGCCCATTCCCAGTTACCAATAACTGCGTAAGGAACTGTTCCTGCAAGGAAGTTGTCCTTGCAACCTGTATCTGTTGCTGGGAAGAAGCCATTGCTCTTCTTTCCATCCATCAAATACTGGCGAACGTTGCTACCAAATGTTGTTGCGCTAAATGTTCGTCCGTAAACGATTCCACCGCGTGAGTTGAA
>JBEENC010000092.1:0-3627 GCA_041192285.1 Actinomycetota bacterium | reverse complement strand
TATGGTTACGATTTTGACTCAAGATATTGCTATTCAACTTTTCATAAACACAATAACAACAGTATTTATGTTGTTCATAATTATCACGCTTTTTTCACCTATCAGTGGTGCGCATTTCAATCCACTCGTTACAGCGGCCGAACTTTTTCATAAGCGTATTTCGATAAAAGAAGCAGGATTTTACGTTCTTGCACAAATACTTGGAGCAGCTGGCGGTGCTGTAATCGCAAACTTGATGTTTAATAAGAAGGCTATTGAGCAATCCACATACACTCGAAGTGGAAATTATCTCTTCCTCGCAGAAGTAGTTGCGACAGCCGGGTTACTTATGATCATTCTGCTTCTTCAGCATCAAAAGCGTGGATCAATGATTGCCGTAGTCGTTCCAGCATGGATCGGCGCAGGATATATCTTTACTTCATCAACATCTTTTGCAAACCCAGCAATCACTCTTGCTCGAACATTAAGTGAATCTTTTACAGGAATTTCATTGAAGTCAGTGCCGCTATTCATCTTGGCACAATGCATTGGTGCTGTACTAGGGGTCTTAATAGCATCTCTATTGACTGCACAAAAGAAGGAAGAAGATGTCTTCGCCTAAACCAACTGTTTTGTTTGTGTGCGTCCACAATGCTGGACGCTCACAAATGGCAGCGGGCTTTATGAACTCACTTGGTGCCGGCCGGGTAGAAGTTTTATCTGCTGGATCTGCTCCAAAAGATTCTATAAACCCCATCGCTATTGCTGCTATGCAAGAAGTTGGAATTGATATCTCTGCAAACGTTCCAAAGATATTAACTCCTGAGGCGGTACAAGAATCTGATGCCGTGATCACTATGGGATGCGGAGATGCGTGCCCGTTCTATCCAGGCAAGCGCTACGAAGATTGGGTGCTAGATGACCCAGCGGGACAAGGGATTGAATCTGTGCGCGTTATACGAGATGACATTAAGAAACGAGTAGAGCAACTCTTATCTGAACTTCTCTCGCAATAAATTCTGGCACAATAGAATGGCTTCATGAAGCGCTTCTTTTCTCGTATCGTTGCGCTCTTCACCAACCGCATAATCTGGGTAAGACAAATTCTTGTTGTCAGCCTTGCAGCAGGTTCAGCATGGTTTGTAGGAGAACAAGCATTTGACGGCGGTGGATTAGTTGCCGCAATTGTCTGCAGCCTGAGCGTCCGGATTTCTATGTTTAAGTCCGTCCGTGAAGGACTTGGTCAAATCTTAGGTACTGCCATTGGCGGTGGAGTAGCACTGCTTACTGTTTATTACTTTGACTTTGGTTTCATCGCTGTTGCAACAACTGTGTTGCTCTGCTCGGTTGTCGCACGTGGATTGCACTTAGGAGAAGTTGCATCAATTAACGTTCCAGTTACGGCACTGATTGTTATTGGTCCGGGAATAAATAGCAGCACAGCAGAAACTCGCTTGTTTTCAACATTTATTGGCGCAGCGGTAGCCATTGTCTTTTCTTATTTTTCTCTTGCAAGCACGCCAGCGGGTCGAACAATTGAGCAGATCTCACGACTGGGCAAAAAATCTGCAGATTTACTCGGTGTGATGGCAGAAGGTGTTGCCAGTGGATATTCACTAGCCGAGGCTGGTAAATGGTTATCTCGCGCTCGTGTCTTGATTGAAGAAATTCCAAATGTTCGATCTCAATCACTTGAAGCAAAGAAATATGCGCGTTGGTCACCCCTTGCTGAAGCAGACCAGGCCGATGCGCTCTATTTACGTGGCGTTGCAATGGAGCACACTGTTGTTCAGGTTCGAACAATTGCTCGCACGCTCTTTGATTCAGCCGTTGCAGGAGGCGTAACACAATTTGCTAACCGCCAAATAGGAAACGCATTATCTGCAACAAGTTATGCGATTACATCAAAAGCTGAATCGATCGAAACTCAGAGTGCTGGACAAAGAGCGCTCAATATTGCAGAAGAATTACGACTAGCAGCAGCAACCTTGGCAGAAGAATTAATCGCTGAAACTGATCGAATTGATCAGGAAGAGTTTGTAAGAAACATTTCACTGGTCTCTAATATTGAGCGCATCGCGGACTCACTTGATGAAAGTTCACCGGCCCTAAGTGATGTCACGACACCTGATGAGCCTGCTCAAAAAAAGGTCATGAAAGTTTCTCCGGTCACACTTGCAACAAAGTGGCCAAAGCGGATCTGGTTTGCAATCCGAAAGTTCTTACAGCGTTAAGCGCGTTCTGCCAATAACAAATCAGTTAAGTGGTGCGGTTCGATATCTGACTTCCAGTCAGGATTGTTACGGCCAATCCCATGTGCGATAACAAAAGAAGCACGCTCTTGTTCGGAATCCCCGCCATGTCCACCTTCGTTGCGGTGGCCATGATCTGTCACCATAACCAGGAGCCATTTTTCTCCGTGAACTTCTGCGCGCTTCTTAATCGCAGAATGCAGGCGATCTAGATGAGCATCAACTCTTTCAATTGCAGTTAAGTACTCATCTCCCAAAATTCCGTGAGAATGACCAGCTTCATCAATTCCGCAGAAGTACACGAAATTTACATCTGCGCCAAGATTTTCAAGAGAATAAACAGATGCATCCGTAATTTCTGCATCAATAATTTGATATCCATACGTTTCGCCATCTCGTACAACAACAAAGTGTTTGTAAGCCAATTGTTGTTCTTTGCGCTGATGAATAACAGGGCCATGTCCGACAGGATCAACTAATGGTGGCCATCCAGCTGCTGCGAATGTAATTGTGCTTTGGTCTTGATAAAACGCACGACTTAATAAATCGGGACGATTAAGTAGATCATGTCCTACGAAAGAATTATCCTGAACCCGATGTTGCTCATATGTTGCGCCAGTGAGCAGAGTTGACCAACTTGGTCCAGACAGCGTTGGAACATTCACTTTCCACTCGGTGAAGAAAGATTTATCTTTAATGCCTGCAAGTGTCTTTGCCCGGCCACTTTCAAGGGCTCGGCTAAGAACTAATCCATCAATGCCTACGAGCAAAACTTTTGTTTTCATTAGGTGTCTATATTAACTTCATTTATGAAAGGATGCACCCATGAGCATTCGTGAAGCACAACCAGGCGATGTTGCTGATATTTTGCGTCTGATCAAAGATTTAGCAACATATGAGAAAGCTCCTGATGAAGTAGTAGCAACCGAAGCACAATTAACGAGTGCACTCTTTAATCCAAATCCACATGTATTCGCCCATGTTGTTGAAGATGATAATCGCATCATTGGTTTAGCTTTGTGGTTCTTAAATTATTCAACATGGCAAGGTACGCACGGAATTTATCTCGAAGATCTTTATATCGAACCCGAATATCGTGGACGCGGTTATGGACTTGCACTTCTAAAACACTTAGCAAAAATATGTGTTGATCGTGGATATGGACGATTCCAATGGTGGGTATTGGATTGGAATACTCCGTCTATCGAGTTCTATAAGTCAAAAGGTGCCATCGCTATGGATGAGTGGACAGTTTTCCGTGTGAGCGGTGAAGATTTGAATAAACTTGGCTCATGAGTGCGCACGTCATTTCGATAAACATTACTTCCGTAGTTCACCAAGGTGAATGGACTGGAAGTGAAGGACGCACAGGAATAGATAAACGAAGTGTTAGCGG
>JBEENC010000091.1:0-3642 GCA_041192285.1 Actinomycetota bacterium | reverse complement strand
GGTGCAACGCCAGGATTTTTTGCAGCACCACCAATGAGTAAAATTCTGTGTACGCCAACTCCAAGTTTTTCTAAGGCATCGACTGCATCTACTAGACCGCAGAGCATTCCTTCAATCATGGCGCGTGCAATGTCTGCACGATTTGAATTCGCTAAATTCATTCCACTAAAGACACCCTTGGCATTGGGACGATTCGGTGTGCGCTCTCCTTCAAAGTAAGGCAAGAGTGAAAGACCGTGCGCACCCGCATCAGTTGTCAATGCAAGGTGTCCAACTTCATCATGGGAAATACCAAGAATGCGAGTTGCTGCATCAAGAATTCGAGCAGCGTTGAGTGTGCAGACAAGTGGCAAGAATTGTCCTGACGCATCTGCAAAACCAGCAACCTGTCCGCTTGCATCATGTGTGGAAGTTTTTGACACTGCAAATGCTGTGCCACTTGTTCCAAGTGAAACGATTACATCCCCAGGTTCTGCTTGTATTCCAAGGGCCGCACCAGCGTTATCGCCAGCACCACCTGCAATAGGAACACCCGTAGAAGTTGTTCCACCAAATTCACCTGGTTTCACAATCCGCGGAAGAATGTAATCACCATCATGGCGCAGCGCTAATTTAAGAATGTCACCACGATAATGCGATGTTGTCGGGTCAAAATATCCTGTACCGGATGCATCACTTGCATCAGTAAAGAGTTTTTCAAAATCTTTGCCACCTTGTAATTGCCACGATAACCAATCGTGGGGAAGTGCCACGGCTGCAACCTTTTTGGCGTTATCTGGCTCAGCATCTGCCATCCACCGAAGTTTTGATGCAGTAAATGATGCAACGAGAACAGATCCAATTTTGCGTGCAGTTTCTGCGTCGCCACCTAATTCGTGGTTAAGATCTTTGGCTGCTTGCGCCGAGCGCATGTCATTCCATAAAAGCGCATCGCGAATTACATGTGCATTGCTATCAAGTGCAACCATTCCGTGTTGTTGGCCAGCAATAGAAATTGCTGCGACATCATCTAATCCACCTGCATCGATGATTGCAGAATCCAATGCTTCTTTCCATATGCGTGGATTAATTTCGGTGCCATCGGTATGGCTCGCGCGGCCCTGGCGAATAAGTGTGCCGGTATTGGCATCGCGAATAACGACTTTGACCGATTGGGTAGATGAATCTACGCCTGCAACTAATTTCGAGTTGGCCATGGGTGAAGGCTAGACTGTGCCAGTCAACGTTGACCAATCTAAGTCAAAATTTATTAGGAGTTTTCTAGATGCGCATCGGTGTTTTAACAGGTGGCGGAGATTGCCCTGGTCTTAACGCGGTAATACGTGCGGTGGTTCGTAAAGGCGTAAAAGAATATGGTCACGAGTTTGTTGGTTTCCGTGACGGATGGAAGGGACCTCTTGAAGGTTTGACAAAGCCGCTAAATCTTGAAACAACCCGTGGCATTCTTCCGCGCGGTGGAACAATTCTTGGTTCATCTCGAACAAATCCATTCAAGATTGAAAATGGCGTTGAAAAGATTAAAGAGAATCTCGCAAAGATGGATATTGATGCTCTCATCGCAATTGGAGGAGAAGATACTCTCGGTGTTGCAACAAAACTTGATGCACTCGGTGTAAAAGTTATTGGAGTTCCAAAAACTATTGATAATGATTTAAACAATACTGATTACACGTTTGGATTTGATACCGCCGTTAATATTGCAGTTGAAGCAATTGATCGTTTGCACACAACTGCAGAATCACATCACCGCACGCTCATTGTTGAAGTAATGGGTCGCCATGCTGGCTGGATTGCGCTGCACTCAGGTCTTGCAGGTGGTGCCACATGTATTTTGATTCCAGAGGTTCCCTTTTCAGTAGACAAAGTCTGCGAATGGGTTGAATCTCGTTACAAATCTAGCTTTGCGCCAATTATTGTTATTGCAGAAGGTGCGGTCCCACAAGAAGGCGACATGATTACCAAAGATCAAACTCTTGATGCATTCGGTCACGTCAAACTCTCTGGAATTGGTGATTGGCTCGCAGGACAAATCGAAGCTAAGACTGGCAAAGAAGCGCGCACATCTGTTCTTGGTCATATCCAACGTGGCGGAACGCCAACTGCATTTGATCGTGTTCTTGCTACTCGATTTGGGTTGCATGCAATTACGGCGGCCCATGAAGGTGATTGGGGCACAATGGTTGCACTGCACGGCACAAATATTGTGCGTGTACCGCTAGCAACTGCGACAGAAAAACTGAAAACCGTTGATCTTGCGCTCTACGAGGAAGCGCAGATTTTCTTCGGTTAATTCGCCTGCGCGAATACCCCAAGGTTCTCTACCCTTATCCCTATGAACTCTTCACTCGATAATCTCTTCACACCTGGATTAGTTGCGGCTCAACAACCGCAATGGCCAGATGGAAATGATGGCGCAGCAATAAAATCTGCAGTGCAAGAGCTCAAATCTTTTCCACCACTTGTGTTCGCTGGTGAATGTGATGATCTCAAGGCACGTATTGCACTTGCCGCCGAAGGAAAAGCATTTTGGTTACAGGGTGGAGATTGCGCAGAAACATTTGCGGCAGCAACAGCTGATTCCATTCGAAATCGCATTAAAACTATTTTGCAGATGGCGGCAGTGCTTCAGTACTACTCATCACTTCCAGTCATAAAAGTAGGACGTATGGCTGGACAGTTCGCTAAGCCTCGTTCCAATGACTTAGAAACTCGTGGCGAAGTAACGCTGCCGGCATATCGAGGCGATGCTGTAAATGATCTTGAATTTACAGAAAGTGCGCGCACTCCAGATCCACAACGTTTAGTTCGCGTGTACAACACATCTGCTGCAACACTCAATCTTGTCCGTGCATTTACGCAAGGTGGTTTTGCAGATCTACGTCGTGTGCACGAGTGGAATAAAGGGTTTATTCGCGACTCATCCGTCGGTGATCGTTACGAAGAGATGGCAAAGGAAATCGGCCGTGCTCTAGATTTCATGAAGTCTGCAGGCATCGACCCAGAAGCATTTAAATCAGTAGATTTCTTCTCAAGCCATGAAGCACTTATTTTAGAGTATGAAAAGGCGCTCACTCGTATCGATTCTCTTTCTGGAAATCCTTACGATGTATCGGCGCACTTTCTCTGGATTGGTGAGCGCACTCGCCAATTAGATGGAGCACATATTGATTTCGCATCGAAGATCAAAAATCCAATAGGCATAAAGCTTGGACCTAAATCAACGGTTGAAGATGCACTCAACCTTATTAAACGCCTTGATCCAGATCGCGAACCAGGACGTATTACATTCATTACTCGTATGGGCGCATCAAAGATTCGCGAAGCGTTACCAGCACTAGTCGATGGCGTGACAAAATCTGGTGCTAAAGTTTTGTGGGTATGCGATCCAATGCATGGCAATACATACGAAGCACCATCAGGTTTCAAAACTCGCAAATTTGATGATGTAATGGATGAAGTAAAAGGCTTCTTTGAAGTACATAAATCACTCGGCACTCATCCAGGTGGCATTCACATTGAATTAACTGGAGACGATGTTACCGAATGTGTTGGCGGAGGAGAACAAATTTTAGAAACTGATCTTGCATCACGGTATGAAAGCGCTTGCGATCCACGCTTAAATCACTCTCAATCACTTGAATT
>JBEENC010000090.1:0-3655 GCA_041192285.1 Actinomycetota bacterium | reverse complement strand
CTGAGCCCACTCAAGGCAATCGTGCGGGCAATGAGATCACTTAATAGGAAGGTACGAAGATTGCCGACATGAGCATCGCGGTAAACCGTTGGCCCACAGCAGTACATAGTGACCACTCCGTTGAGGGAAGTAATCGGCTTTGGTTTACGCGAAAAAGTGTCATAAATAGATAGGACCATCAGCAGCACTCCTCGGAAATTAAATTCAAAGTTTTTTGATAGCAGCGATACACGTATTCATGATGAAATGAAAAGCCGAGAGATGAATAAAGGTGGACGGCAACAGTATTTTTCGAATCTACCTGGAGTACAGATTTCTTCACCCCTGCTTCAGCGGATGCAGTGAGAAGTGCGTTAACAATTAATTTACTCACTCCTTGACCGCGATAGGCAGGATCAACGAATACTCGGGAGAGAGCGCTCCAGCCATCTACATGAGAGGTACGGCCAACTCCAATAAGTTTTTCACCGTCGAAGACAGATGCGTAGAGAGCTGGATAGGCGCGCATGAGCTCAGCAACGCCGTGATCTTTTTGTAAGGCAAGCCACGCATCATCAAAGGATTCTGAAATCGTAGTTTTGAATTTACTTTTACTCATAGCCAGAGGCGCGATATCGGCAACCATGACGTGTGCGCGAACTTTTTCAATCCAACCATTGTCAACAAGTTTTAAATCCAACTCTTGATAGGTCGGAAGTGGTATCGAAAAAGTCGGAACAAGTCCATGCTTTTCGTAGTGTGCAACCACATGCGCAATTGCTTCATCAATTTCCTCTGGTGGTTCTCCGAAAGGTGCTTTTCCACGAGGTAATACCGAGTTAGCGCGCATCGTGAATTTTCCAGAGGTTCGCAGCAACCATTTTCCAAATAATTCTTGTTTAACTGGGGGCCACGTGGCGGTCAATACATTTTCTAGTTCTTGAATACGCACAGAAAGCGGGGCGCCATGGCCAGCTAGATAATTTATTTCTTCGATAACTTTGTAGATAGCAATTTTTTCAACATCAAATTCAATGAGCTCGCCATGTCGATTGCGAAGTGTATTTTCAGACTCCAAATATCCAACCAGGTCCCGAAATCCACCTTCGGGATCATGGAAGCGAATACTGACTCGCGCACCAATAGGAGCCTTCATAGGTGTAACGATAATCGCCCACGCCAAAGTCGCGAGTTACAGGGCCTTCGCATTACAATCGCGCTATAGATCTGGCTATGTAAGCCAAATGAATGAGTTTCAAGGAGGCTATTTTCGTGACGTATGTGATTGCCCAACCATGTATCGATGTGAAGGACAAGTCCTGCATCGAAGAGTGTCCAGTGGACTGCATTTATGAAGGCAATCGCATGTTATACATCCAGCCAGATGAGTGCGTTGACTGCGGCGCGTGCGAGCCAGTGTGCCCTGTCGAAGCAATTTATTACGAGGATGATGTTCCAGGTCCTTGGAAAGACTTTCAAAAAGTTAACAGTGAGTTTTTCGTAGAAATTGGTTCACCTGGCGGCGCTGCAAAAGTTGGCGCAACAAGTACAGATCACGCCGACGTAATTGCTGCTCCAGCAAAGAGCGAGTAAAGGCGCGTGCACTGAAACTTCCTGATTTTCCGTGGGATGCATTAGCACCCTTTGGAGATGTAGCACGTCAACATCCTGCAGGAATTATTGATCTATCCCAAGGAACTCCGGTAGATCCAACTCCAGATTTTATTCAGAAATCGTTAGCCGAACATTCAAATTCTCCAAGTTACCCACTGACAGCCGGAACACCTCAATTACGCGAAGTGATCAAAGAGTGGGCAGTAAAAAATTTGGGCGCTACGGGCGAATTTGATGTTTTGCCATTAATTGGATCTAAGGAATTTGTCGCATGGTTGCCAACTTTTTTACAATCAAAGTCAGTAATAATTCCGAAAGTTGCTTATCCCACCTATAACGTCGGAGCGATTCTTGCAGGTGCCCAAGCAATTGCAGTTGATATTGACTCACAACAGTGGCCACAGGCTGATTTAGTATGGATTAATTCTCCGTCGAATCCAACTGGTCGAGTACATACTGAAGATGAACTTAAATCTGCTATCAAATATTCGAGAAAAAATAACATCCCCGTGGTGTGCGATGAGTGTTACTTGGAGTTTGGTGACTCCGTAACACCAACTTCAATACTTCGTTACACCCAAGGTAATAATTCAAATATTTTGGCTGTACTTTCACTCTCTAAACGCTCTTCAATGGCGGGATATCGTGCAGCCTTTGTTGTGGGTGATCCTGTATTAATTAAGAAAATACTTGAAATTAGAAAACACGCAGGCATGATGGTGCCACTTCCAATTCAGTACGCCATGATTGCAGCCTTGGGGGATTCAAAGCATGTCAGCGAACAACGCACTCGATATAACGCACGACGCAAAACTTTGTCACCAGCCCTTGAGGCAATTGGATTTAAAATCCAACATTCAGAAGCAGGGCTATATATCTGGTGTACCCGAGGCGAAGATGCATGGAAATCAGTTGAAGCGCTCGCAAAATTAGGAATTTTAGTGACTCCCGGAATTTTTTATGGAGCAGATGGTTCACAGCACGTTCGTATTGCAATGACAGCCACAGATGCTGCAATTGCTGATGCTGCAACACGCATTACAGCCTCAAAGGCAGAATAAATGGCTCTGGGAATTCTTCTCGTAGGGGGAATGGGTACGCGCCTTATGCCTCTAACTCGCGATACCCCTAAGCCAATGCTTCCAATCGCAGGTTTACCAGTAACCGAACATCAATTAGTGGCCGCAAAGCGCGCAGGTGTTACATCCATCATCTTGGCTACTTCGTATTTATCGGAAATTTTTATACCTTATTTTGGTGATGGATCACGGTGGGGAATGAACATTGGCTATGCAGTGGAAGAAACCCCACTTGGCACCGGAGGCGCAATCAAAAATGCAGCAGCCGCGTTAAATCTTCCTGCCGGATCCGATGAACCAATAGTAATTTTCAACGGCGATGTATTAAGTTCACATAATCTGGCCAAACAAATACAAGAACATATTGCCCATAAGGCAGATGTCACGCTGCACTTAACCCATGTAAGCGATGCCAGGGCCTATGGCTGTGTTCCAGTTGATGACAATGGACGAGTAAGTGCATTCTTCGAAAAAATGGAAAACCCAATTACCAACACAATTAATGCTGGTTCTTACGTTTTTCACCCATCAGTAATTGACACAATTGCAGCCAATACTGTGGTCAGTGTTGAACGAGATGTTTTCCCGGCATTAGTTGCTGCTGGCAAGAAAATCTATGGATACATCGAGGATTCATATTGGCTAGACATTGGAACACCTGGAGCACTTCTTGCAGGATCACAGTATTTAGTAGCCGCAGATTTCAAAGTAGCTGCGACATCTCAGATTGCACCGTCGGCGGTATTGACAGAGGGCACAAGCGTGGGGGATAAGTGCACCGTTGAAGACAATGTTGTGATTAGCGGGAGCATAATTTGCGCTGGAGTTCAGATTGGTGCGGGATCTGAAGTTGTCAATAGTTTTATTGCACCAGGAACTCGCGTTGGCGCAAATACGAAAATTATTGGAAGTTACTATTCAAATGAGTTAATTTCACCCTTAAATCTTTAAATTTTCTCCATTTCACGCTCAATATTTGCTTC
>JBEENC010000089.1:0-3668 GCA_041192285.1 Actinomycetota bacterium | reverse complement strand
TAGGCCTTGCTCCAATAATTATTACAGTTGGCGCAAAAGCGCCGGGTGATCGCACAACTGAGGCCGCATCTGGCAAAGCATGGTTAGTGTCGGCCGGTGTTCCTGCCAAAAAAATTGTTGCACTAGCAACAGGTCGCGACACATTAGTAAGTACAAAGGCTTATGTACGCGAAATGAAAAAGCGCGAAATGAAAAATGTCATCATTGCCACGGATCCATATCACTGTCGCCGATCTATGACGATGGCAAATAATCGCGGTTTAATTGCTACGTGCTCTCCTGTGCAATTTGGTCCAAATTCATTAACGAACTCCACAAAGCGATATTTAATTCGCGAATCAGGCGCATATTTGGCATACATCACGTTAGGTCACTTTGGAATAAACATCAGCGACTATCTAGATACCAACAAAATTCTCGATAAGGTTGTTTCATGAGCGTTTACAGTGATCGTGATAACGAACGCTTTCTTGATG
The DNA here is from genome assembly GCA_041192285.1 of Actinomycetota bacterium. GTDB lineage: Bacteria > Actinomycetota > Actinomycetes > Nanopelagicales > Nanopelagicaceae > Planktophila. Next base: position 3,192 of record JBEENC010000089.1, on the reverse strand, counting down.
AACCGGCAAAGCGCGCAGGACGCACAGAATTTATGCGAGATCGTGCTCGAGTAATTCACTCAGCATCCCTTCGTCGTCTGGCTGCAAAAACTCAAGTAGCCGTTCCTTGGGAAAATGATTTCCAACGCACACGTCTGTCTCACTCACTTGAGTGCGCACAAATCGGTCGCGAACTCGGTGAATCACTCGGTGCTGACCCTGATTTATTAGATACCGCATGTCTTGCCCACGATTTAGGACACCCACCATTTGGTCACAACGGCGAAGAAGCACTTGCCGAAATCGCAAAGAGTTGTGGTGGCTTCGAAGGAAACGCGCAGAGTTTTAGATTACTCACTCGCCTTGAAGCAAAGACAGTCGATGCTGATGGTCGATCAATTGGATTAAATCTAACCCGTGCATCCCTTGATGCGGCCACCAAATATCCATGGCAACGCGCAATTAATCCTCGCAAATTTGGCGTCTATGACGATGATGTTGAAATCTATAAGTGGATGCGCGCAGATGCCCCTGAAGGCAAGCGCTGTATCGAAGCACAAATCATGGATTGGTCAGATGATGTTTCATATTCAGTCCATGATTTAGAAGATGCCATCGTCGCAAACCAGGTCCACGTGCGCACATTCGAAGATGATTTTGATGCAATTTATGAAAGCATGACAGAAGATTATGCAAGCAACGCATCAAAGTCTGAAGCAACCGAAGCACTTGTTAGGTTACAGGATCTTTCATGTTGGCCAATTAACTATGACGACAGCCATCGCTCCCTTGCTCGCCTAAAAGATTCAACGAGCCAACTCATCGGTCGCTTTGTATTAGCTGCTGAAAATAAAACTCGCGCAATCTATGGCGATGAACCACTTGCTAGATATGGTGCAAATCTTGAGATTCCGCGCGAACATTTAGTAGAAGTTGATTTCTTAAAGGCCGTTGCAGGTCACTACTTAATTCGCGCCGCTGAATCGCAAGAGCGTTATGCAAAGCAAAGGATTGTCATCGTTGAACTTGTTGATCTTTTGTATAAGAGTGCCCCTAAAGCACTCGATGCAATCTTTATCGATGACTGGAACCGAGCCGCCGATGATGGTCAGCGCCAACGCGTAGTAATTGACCAGATTGCAGCGTTGACGGACCCTGGTGCATACGCCTTACATGCTCGCCTGACTCAAAATCGCTAAAGTGCGCCTATGAGCGGACGCATAAAAGATGAAGATGTTACCTATCTTCGCGAACGTGTTCCGATCGATGAAGTAGTTGCAGATTATGTACAACTAAAGTCTGCAGGCGGCGGACAGAAAAAAGGTTTGTGTCCTTTTCATGATGAAAAATCTCCATCGTTTCACGTAACACCAAGTAAAGGTTTTTATCACTGCTTTGGTTGCCAAGCCAGTGGTGACGTAATTTCATTTTTAATGAAGATGGATCACCTGACATTTACTGAAACTCTCGAAAGACTTGCAGATCGTATTGGTTATACATTGCGATACGAGGAGAACTCATCTGGTCCATCTGTTCCATCCGGCATGCGCTCTCGTCTGATTGCGGCAAATGCTGCTGCCGCAATTTATTATCAAGAACAACTCAATACTTCACCGGCGGCAGCCCATGGCCGTGAGCTATTAACAAAACGTGGATTTGAAAAAGAGGCGTGTGAATTATTTGGTGTGGGTTTTGCACCCGATGATTGGGATAGCCTGACCAAGCACTTACGCGCACAAGGTTTTACGATCGATGAGTTAGAAACTGCCGGCCTTTCCAAGATGGGACAGCGCGGGCCAATTGATCGTTTTCGCAATCGTCTGACCTGGCCGATTAAAGACATTACTGGCGATGTCGTTGGATTTGGTGCACGAAAATTAGCTAGTGATGAAGAAGATCAGGGTCCAAAATATTTAAATACTCCAGAGACACCGATTTATAAGAAGAGCCAAGTTCTATACGGATTAGATGTAGCAAAGAAAGAAATTGCCAAGAAGCGTCAAGCAGTGATTGTCGAAGGCTACACAGATGTGATGGCCGCTCACCTTGCTGGAATTACAACTGCTGTTGCAACATGTGGCACAGCATTCGGCGCAGATCACATCCGAATCTTGCGCAGATTGTTAATGGATGATGATGCTTTCCGCGGTGAAGTTATCTTCACATTCGATGGTGATGCAGCCGGACAAAAGGCAGCACTTCGAGCATTTAGCGATGACCAAAAATTCGTTACGCAGACTTTCGTTGCAGTCGAACCTGATGGGCTAGACCCATGCGATCTTCGCCAGATAAAAGGAGATGCTGCGCTTCGAGATCTCATTGCTCGTCGTGTGCCACTTTTTGAGTTCGCTATTCGCGCAGAGCTAGTTAAGTACAACTTGAGCACACCTGAAGGTCGCATCGGTGCACTCAATGCTGCAGCGCCTCTTGTTGCACAAATAAGAGATAAATCTTTACGCCCCGAATACTCGCGCTCTCTCGCTGGATGGCTCGGCGTGGAAGTCGAACAAGTATCTTCAGCTGTTGCGACAGCAATGAAGAAAACACCACAAGTAAGTGTTGATCCAACTGCTCCAGAAGTTGTGCCGCAGCAATGGCGTCCAGATCCACAAGAGCCACGGTTGATACTAGAACGTGAAGTATTAAAGGCTCGTGTTCAAGCACCTGCGCTCTGTCAATCATTTAACGGACTAGAAGCCAACGCTTTCACTCATCCTGCCTATCAAGAACTTCGCGCAGTAATAGAACAAATGGCGCCAGATAACGCTGCACTGACAATAGATAAAATTACAAATGAGAATATGAAATCTCTCTTTACAGAGTTAAATGTCGAACCAATTCGCGCCGATGGCGAGATCACAGAACATTATGTTGCCAGCATTATTGCTCGCCTGCGCGAAGTATCTGTCTCTCGCGCTATTGCAGAACTCAAATCAAGTTTGCAAAGACTTAATCCTGTTGAAAATGAAGTGGAATACAACGCATCTTTTGCCCAACTCGTTGCCCTGGAAAGCACTCGGCGCACCTTGCATGATCTCGCCCTTGGCGGGCTTTAACTTCCCTTCGATTTAGACCACCCCTTGGCTGTGCGCTAGAGTGTGCGCTCGTAACTCTTCGCGAGTAGCGAATAGTCCCTGATAGCTCAATGGCAGAGCAGCCGGCTGTTAACCGGCAGGTTCTTGGTTCGAATCCAAGTCAGGGAGCAGGATCTTC
>JBEENC010000088.1:0-3695 GCA_041192285.1 Actinomycetota bacterium | reverse complement strand
GACGAAGTTTTCCAGAGGCACTTATGAAGGCGCTACGTTCCCTCGAACGCAAAGAAGCGGTTTTTACTTTTCCTCCTAATAAAAGCGCAATTAATGTAAGTGATTTGGTATCAAAAATGTCGATTCCAACTGAGTATCGATTACAACAAGTGCAATTAGCAATGTGGGCAGGGGCAAGTGTTGAACAAGTTCACGCATCAACAAAAATAGATCCCTGGTATCTACACCAAGTCGAAATCATTAATCAACGAGCGGAGTTGATTGCTCAACCAGGTGAATTAAGCGCTGATGTGATTCGAAGTGCCAAAAGTCTAGGTTTTTCAGATTCTCAGATAGCCCAACTAAGATCATTAACGGAAGAAGATGTTAGACGGACCAGAATCCATCTGGGAATACACCCCGTGTATAAAACAGTTGATACGTGCGCCGCCGAATTTGAAGCCTTTACTCCATACCATTATTCAAGTTATGAAGAAGAAACTGAAGTTAAATCTCGCACCAAGCCAGCCATCATCATTTTGGGTAGTGGGCCAAATCGTATTGGCCAGGGCATCGAATTCGATTATTCTTGTGTTCACGCTAGCTTTATTCTGCGAGCGAGTGATTACGAAACAATCATGATTAATTGCAATCCTGAAACAGTTTCCACTGACTATGACACCAGTGATCGCTTGTACTTTGAACCATTGACTTTAGAAGATGTTCTTGAAGTGATTCATGCTGAAACCTTGGCTGGACCAGTTCTTGGAGTAATCACCCAATTAGGCGGTCAAACACCACTCGGACTTGCTGCTGGATTAAAAGAAGCGGGAGTAACAATTCTTGGTACTAGTCCAGAAGCAATAAATCTGGCTGAAGAGCGTGGTGCCTTTGGAGAGTTATTAAAGAGTGAAAATTTGCGTGCACCTGAGTACGGAATGGCTGCATCCGAGCAAGAAGCTTTAGTAATTGCACAACGGATTGGTTATCCGGTGTTAGTTAGGCCGTCATTTGTACTCGGTGGGCGAGGAATGGAAATTGTTTATGACGACGAATCTCTTGCAGGGTTCATTTCTCGTGCAACCGACATCACACCTGATCAGCCTGTTCTTGTGGATCGCTTCTTAGATAGTGCCATTGAGATCGATGTAGATGCTCTTTTTGATGGTCATGAACTCTTCTTGGGTGGAGTAATGGAGCACATTGAAGAGGCGGGGATTCATTCTGGAGACAGCGCCTGTGTTTTACCTTCGATGTCACTTGATACCAAAGCGATTGCGACAATTAAAGAGGCTACGACAAAGATTGCAAGAGCAGTTGGCGTTGTTGGTTTGATCAATATTCAATTTGCGATGAGTGATTCTCAACTATTTGTTTTGGAAGCCAATCCTCGCGCATCTCGTACGGTGCCATTTGTTAGTAAGGCAACTGGTATTGCTTTAGCAAAAGCTGCCGCTCGACTAGCAGTGGGTTCGTCAATCGCGCAATTACGTGAAGAAGGTTTATTACCACGCAGCGGTGATGGCATAGCGAACGGTATTTCCGTAAAGGAAGCTGTACTTCCGTGGAATCGTTTCCGCAGAACTGATGGTCGGGGAGTGGACGCAGTTCTTGGACCAGAAATGCGTTCAACAGGAGAAGTAATGGGCATTTCAAATTCATTCGGTGAAAGCTATGCAAAATCTCAGATAAGTGCCTTTGGTGCTCTTCCTAAAAATGGCACTGTATTCATTAGTTTGGCGGATAAAGATAAAAAACAAGGAATTCAAGCCGCACATGATTTATCGCGTATTGGGTTTAGCATTCTTGCTACGGGTGGAACTGCTGATGCACTTGCTGGTAAACAAATACCATGTACACGAGTCCGTAAACATTCAGAAGGCACGGGTCCGTTAGGTGAAAAAACTATTGTGGAGTTGATTAATTCTGGAGAAATAGACCTGATCATTAATACTCCTGTTGGTCGTGGCACACGTCAAGATGGTTGGTTAATTAGAACCGCTGCTGTTCAAAGATCTGTGCCATGCATTACAACGACGGCAGGCTTTAAAGCAGCTGTCGAAGGTATAAAATCCTTGCAACGTGAAGAGTTATCCATCCGTTCTATCCAAAGCTGGCTGGCATAACTATGTCATCAATTAATAAATTTTCTAGCAAACTCATTGCAACTGTTGTATCAAATAAGCGAGTCGGCCAATATCACCAAATTCTTCTCAATGTCGGTGAGATAGTGAATACATGTAAGCCAGGAAATTTCGTAGCGATACGAGTCGGTGGAGATAATGCAAAAATGATTTTGCGTCGCGCGTTCGCGATCTCACGAGTTTCACTCACCGGTCCGTATGGTGGTTCGATGGAGTTAATCGTTGCTCCATTTGGTCAAGGAAGTAAGTGGTTATGTGCCCAGAGAGAAGGTGCAGAAATTGATCTCATTGCTCCACTTGGTACTGCCTTTGGAATTCCAACTGAACCGGTTCGAGCATTACTAGTTGGTGGCGGATATGGATCTGCCCCATTATTTGGATTAGCTGAAGTTCTAAAAAATCGAGGGTGTCGCGTAGATATGTATCTTGGAGCAAGTACTGGCGGCAAAATTTATGCGCCAATGGAAGGCAAGCGAGCGGTCAACGTTTTGAGAATCTACACAGAAGATGGATCAATGGGTGAACGTGGTCGCGTGACGGAGCCTATTCCCGGCTTAATTGCGGATGGTTTAGTTGACGTTATTTATTCATGTGGACCTATGCCCATGTTGCGGGCGATCTCTGAGATCGTGGCAGACAGCGATGTCGTGCATCAGTGTGCAGTTGAAGAATCAATGGCATGTGGTGTTGGAATCTGTATGACATGTGTATTACCTGTCAATGATGCAGATGGAAATGTTTCTATGAAGCGTTCCTGCATTGATGGACCAGTAATGGATGGTGCTCAAGTGGCTTGGGACCTTGTTGGAAAAATACCTGAGGCGCACGCATGATTGATTTATCAACAACTCTTGGTAATGCATGGTTTCCATCACCACTTTTTACGGCCAGTGGTTGCGCAAGTTCCGGTAAAGAATTAGCACAATTCATTGACCTTCGCGAGATCGGGGCTGTCGTAACAAAATCTGTGATGAGCAAAGCTCGTCATGGACGTCCAACACCACGAATGGCTGAAACTCCAAGTGGCATGGTCAATTCAATCGGTTTACAAGGACCTGGAATCGATGCATTTTTAGCTCACGATTTACCTTGGTTGGTTAGTCAAAAGGCACGAGTTATCGTTTCCATCGCAGGTGAAACAGTTGAAGAATACGCAACGCTTGCACGCAAAGTTAGATCAGCTCCTGGAATTAGCGCGCTAGAGGTTAATATCTCATGTCCAAATGTTGAAAATCGTGGATTAGTTTTCGCATGTGATCCAGAAGCGTCGCGAAGAGTTATTGATGGAGTGCGCAAAACTTTAGGTGGGGAATTACCGATAATCGCGAAGTTATCGCCGGATGTGACTGACTTGGTTTCTATTGCAAAAGGTGTCGTAGATGCTGGTGCTGATGGTCTAGCGCTCATTAATACTCTTTTATCAATGGTAATAAATTTGGACACGATGCGCCCGCACTTGGGCGCTAAAACTGGAGGCTTATCCGGTCCAGCAATTAGACCGATTGCGGTAAGAGCTATTTATCAAGTACATGAAGCGTTGCCTAACATACCTATTTTGGGAATGGGTGGTGT
>JBEENC010000087.1:0-3698 GCA_041192285.1 Actinomycetota bacterium | reverse complement strand
GAATCTAGTAGCGGGGGCAGGATTTGAACCTACGACCTCTGGGTTATGAGCCCAGCGAGCTACCGAGCTGCTCCACCCCGCGTCGGAAGGCTTATCGTAAGTGAGCAAGCAGTAATAACCAAATCCGTCATTGTGCAGCGGGATTTAGAAGAGAAATTACTTTTTACTTTGCGCAGAAATTGCTGCGGCAATCGCTGACTTTAAGCGATCTTGCGCTTTTCCATACGCCGTGAAATCTCCCTTAGCAAGTGCTGCTTGTCCATCTGCAAGTGCTTGTTTTGCACTTGCAAGTGCGTTCGCTAAATCATTTGAACCAGTTGTTGGTTTTCCTGAACCAGTTGATTCACCGGATTCTGAAGTTCCAGAGTTACCAGCAAATACTTGATCAAGTGCGCCCTTAAGAGTGTCGCTATAACCAATCTGATCACCGAATGAAACCAATACTTTTTGAAGTAATGGATACGCCGCGGCGTTTGCTGTTGCTCGCACGTAAACAGGTTGTACGTATAACAAGCCACCACCAACAGGAAGTGTTAACAAGTTACCGAGCACAACATCTGATCCACCCTGGCGTAGCAATGAAAGTGAGTTTGCCACTTCTGGTTTAGCTTCAAAGTTAGATGCAACTTGTGAAGGACCAGCAACGTTTGTGCTTCGTGGCAATTGCAGAACAGTTATTTTTCCGTAATCTGGACCAGCCTGTGAATTAACAACTGCAAATGCTGCCAAGTTTTCACGGCCACCACGCGGTACAAATGGTGTGGTCAATGAGAACGCCGCCTTGTCTGAACCAGGCAACTGCATGGTCATGTAATAAGGAGGTTGGTTTCCAGCGTTAGCACCAAAAGTTGACGGATCGCGAGGTACGCGCCAGAAGTCCTGACCACCGTAAAACGCTGCTGCGCTTTTAACATGGTAGGCACTCAAAATATCTCGCTGAATTCTAAACATATCTTCTGGATAACGGATGTGCTCCATTAACTGATCAGACATTTCTGACTTTGATTTAATGCTCTTAGGAAAGGCCTTTGACCATGTCTTTAGAACAGGATCATTCTCATCCCACCCGTACAAGTTAACAGTTCCATCGTATGCATCAACTGTTGCTTTTACAGAGTTACGGATGTAGTTAACAGTCTGATTTCCTTGCGCAGTAATTGATGTTGAATTTGCAGTGAGTGCATCAGTTGTTGCACCTGAAAGAGTTGTCTTACGAGAATACGGATAGCCCGCACTTGTTGTATATCCATCGATGATCCAAAGAACGCGTCCATCAACTAGTGCTGGGTACGGGTCTCCATCAAGTGTTAGCCAAGGCGCAACTTTTGCAACACGTTCACGTGGATTTCTTTCAAACAAAATCTTTGAATCCTTGTTGATCAAGTTCGATAGCAAGATACGTTGTTCTTGATACTTCAGTGCGAAGACTAATTTATTAAAGAGTGATCCAACTGGAACTCCACCTTTGCCTGAATACGTAACATTCTTTTGGCCATTAGCAGAGGCATCATCTGGATAATCGAATTCAACTGGTTCTCCAGTAGTTGTTCCACCAATAATTGAGTAATCCGGCACGTTCTCACCGAAATAAATACGAGGCTCAAATTCGCCAAGTCCCTTAGTTGGAGGAAGATCGCCAACTACAAAGGATGGCTTTCCATCTGCGTCACGAACATTTCCGTATGCCGCAACGAAACCAAAACCATGAGTGTAAACAAGGTGGTCGTTAATCCAGTTTCGACTTGGGTTTCCATCGATGTTTAACTCACGAACTGCCACGATTGTGTCGTATGAGACTCCGTCTACTTTGTAACGATCCACATCGAGTGTTGCCCCGAATGTGTAATACGGCTTAATTTGCTGAAGCTGCCTAAAGGTAGCTGAAAGTACATTTGGGTCCATTAAGCGAATATTTGAAATCGTTGCTGAATCTTTTGATAACTGCCCAGCAGATGCATTAAGTGTTGCTTGAAAATCCTTTACTTCAACAGCAGATAAACCGAAGGCATCTCGAGTTGCATCAATATTGCGCTGAATAAATGGCGCTTCCTTCGAAGACTCACTTGGCTTTACCTGGAATTGTTGAATAGCTGCTGGATAAATACCTGCAATTAATACAGATGAGATAACTAGAAGAGCTGTTCCAGCCGCTGGCAATAACCAAGACTTACGAATGATGTTGGCAAAGAAGAGAAGTGAGCAGATCACAGCGATACCCGTCAAAATAGCTTTGGCTGGCAAAAGTGCGTTGACGTCTGTGTATGTCAAACCGGTTATTAATTTATTATCCTTTAATGCAAGCGCGAATCGGTCCAGCCAATATGCACCAGCCTTTAGAAGAACAACGAGACCTATCAGTACAGATAGTTGGACGCGTGCTGCAACGGTTGTACGTTCTTGTGCAACTTGTGGACGAATACCACCATATAAATAATGCACGATTGCTGAACCAATAATTGCAAAGACAAGTGTAGAAATTCCCCAGGCAACAAGTGCTTGATACATCGGCAACTTAAATGCGAAGAATGAGATATCTAAACCGAATTGTGGATCTAGCACACCAAATGGAGTTGAATTCTTAAAAAGTAACCATGTATCCCACAGTTGAGATGCAGATGATCCACCGAAGTAAAAGAGAACGAGCGAAAGTCCGACAAGCACGAGTCTGCGAATGGGCTCTATTTGAGAACGGTAGCGCTCGAGGTTATCGGCTTCTACAGTCAGTGGGACATACAAAGGTCGCTTACGAAAAGCTAAATAAATATTTAACGTGATAATCAATGATGTTGCAAAACCTGCAACCACAAAAACAGTTGCTTTTGTCAGAAGAATTGTTGACCAAACTTCTGTGAAATCTACTGATCTAAACCAGAGCCAATCTGCATAGAAGCCACTAAGACTTACGAGTGCAACGGAGGCAACCACCAAGATTGCAATAACAATTGGAAGTGGTCCGCGACGACGGCGATTAAAGTTTAAATTCGGGAAGCTACTAGTCATGAGTTAAAGATACTGAACTCGGTGCCACTTCTGCCACTTGGGCAAAATCAGGCTCTTTTAGCGCAGGACATGCCTATTTCTTCTGGTGAACTATTTGCAGAAAGAGCCCTGACCGCATCATCGATCGTGCTAATAGCAAAGAGGGTTATACCTTCCGGAATCGATCTGATCTCTGAACAATTTGAACGGGGTGCAAGGAAAACTGTCACACCGACTCTTTGCGCAGCAATTAACTTTTCATCAATGCCGCCAATTGGACCAACTTTTCCAGAAAGATCAATTGTTCCGGTGCCCGCAACTTTTCTTCCCCGTAACAAATCCTGCGGAGTTAACTCTTCAATAACGCCCAATGTGAAAACCATTCCTCCACTCGGGCCGCCAGTCTTTTTAACATCCAGAGTAATCAAATCTGGATCGACGCTAGCAAGGCCTGGATAATTTTTCTTCATATATGCACGTGCGACTATTTTTGCTTTATCTTGCGAAGACGTCATATCCACTTTTGCTTCTTTATCTAAAACCTTTGAGCTCACGTTATCCGGATACACCGCAGAGCGAGGATAAATTCGAGAATCTCCATTTACCCAGCCATAAACAATCTCACCAGAAAACATAGATGCCCCTGGACTTGTCACACGAACAGCCAGCAAATAAAGGGACCCACTTGGTTTATAGGCATTTTCAGATTTAATTGAAAT
>JBEENC010000086.1:0-3700 GCA_041192285.1 Actinomycetota bacterium | reverse complement strand
TACGGTTACTGTTTTATCTTTTCTATTCTCCATCTATCAAACTGAGACTTCACCAATCTGGGCTTTCTATTCGCTACCTACCAGGGCATGGGAATTAGGACTCGGTGCTCTCCTGGTTTTGCTACCTTCAGTTAAAACTAGGAAGTTAGTTGGTCTGGTTGGATTCATTTTCATTATTATCAGTGCCTTTCTTTACGATGAAGCAACTGCCTTTCCAGGTTTGAATGCGTTGCTACCCGTTATGGGTACGGTGATGTTGATTTCAACAATTAATTCATGGCCACCTTTTCTTAACGATGTTGCAAATAGTCGCCTCTTCCAATGGCTTGGTGAGATTTCTTACCCGCTATATCTCTGGCACTGGCCATTGCTGGTTCTTCCAAGTACATATTTTGCTCGACCCCTATTCGTTTACGAACGAGTCATTGCCATCATTGCAACAATAGTTCTAGCTGATCTAACCCACAGATTTATTGAAGATCCCTTCAGAAAGAAGAAAACTTTACCGACATTGGTCTTTAAGCGATCAGGCATGATCACACTGGTTTCTGTCTTGTTAGGTACGGCCATTATTTTCTCGAGTAGCGACAAAATTGATGTAACTGGAATAAACGGGGCCGTATCTTTGGCGCAAATCAAAGCCCGGCCTCTGATCTATGACGACGGGTGTCACGCAAATTATGCCGAAACCAAATCTGATAAATGCGAGTATGCAGATGTGACTTCGCAAAAAACAATGGTCCTCTACGGAGATTCCCACGCTGCACAATGGTTTCCAGCGCTGGTTGAAATAGCTTCTCGTTCTGGATACAAGTTAATTTCACTAACAAAATCAGCCTGTCCCGCTGTCGACACAGAACGCCGAGATCAAGGTGGCTTTAAAATGTCACGGTGCAAACAGTGGCGCATGAACACAATACAACGAATTCAAAAGATCAATCCTGATGTTTTGATTATGAGCAGTTTTCAGTACTTTGCTCAACCCCCACGTTTTACAGATCGTGAGAAATGGTGGAACGACGGACAACGTAAGCTGCTAACCGAAGTAAAAAACGTTTCACCGCATTTGATTTACCTAACTGATACTCCGCACCCTTTGCGAGATATCCCAGCATGTCTAGCGAACTATTCAATTTCAAAGTGCAACACAATCAAAAGAAGTGAAAATCTTTCAATTTCTGGCTTTAAAGTGATTGACTCGAATCCTTGGTTATGTTCGCAGGTGTGCTCAGCCGTCAAAGATGGTGTGGTTACATACAGAGATGCCTCTCACATATCAGTAGACATTGCCATCGCCCTCATCCCACGTTTGACTCAAGCTCTGCGTGATAAGGGTGTAAATCTATAGTAAAACTTTTGGGTTAAACCTGCGAAAATTCCAATGCAGTGGCAAGATGCACCCGTGGCCGAGTTAACTTATTATTGCGGAACAATGGATAGTGGTAAGTCCACTTTGGCATTGCAAACTGCTCATAATCATCAAAGCAGGGGTCGTACCGGTTTGATTTTCACCTCACAGGATCGTGCGGGTTCAGGTGTTATTTCTTCGCGACTCGGTCTTCAGAGTCCTGCCATCGAAGTAAGTATTGAAATGGACCTTCATAAATATGTAGTTGATAAATTGTCCCAAGGATCTCGAATAGATTACATAATTTGCGATGAAGCACAATTCTACAATCCAGTACAAATCGAGCAGTTAGCAAAAATTGTTGATGGACTTGGTATTGATGTGTATGCTTTTGGCATTCTCTCAGATTTTAGAACTAAACTTTTTCCAGGATCTGCGCGTTTAGTTGAACTTGCTGATCGAGTTAATACGCTCCAAGTAGAAGCGCTATGTTGGTGCGGAGCACGCGCCACTCACAACGCTCGTACGGTTGATGGAACAATGGTCACACAAGGTGAACAAGTTGTCGTAGGAGATGTGGCTCCGGGACAAGAAGTAGCTTATGAAGTTCTATGTCGCAGGCACCACATGAGAGAAGTAACCGCACGCTCATCAAAAGCAGCTCACGTTTCAACAGATCCACTTCCATTCACCTAAACATCAAAGGACGGTCATGAAATCACGAGGCTTAGTAGTAGAAAATGCAACATCACTCTTGAAAACCTTCGAATTTGATCGTCGCGAAATCGGTTCTCATGACATTGGTTTAGATGTTAAATACACGGGAATCTGTCACTCTGATATTCATACTGCTCGTGGTGAATGGGGCCCTGTTTATTACCCACTAGTTCCAGGGCACGAAATCGCAGGAGTTGTTACAACAATCGGTTCAGCAGTTACAAAATTCAAAGTGGGCGATCTTATTGGCGTTGGTGTCTTTGTTGATTCCTGTCGAAAGTGTGCAAATTGCCAAAAAGGATTACAGCAATACTGTTTAGAAGGCATGACTGGCACATATAACAGCATTGAACGCGATGGAAAAAATCAAACTAGAGGTGGATACTCCAATAATTTCGTTATTAATGAAGATTACGCCGTTCACATTCCAGCGAATTTAGCTCTTGAAGGTGTGGCTCCGCTGCTGTGTGCAGGAATAACTTTGTACTCTCCGATAAAGCACTTCAACGTAGGACCCTCTTCTAAAGTTGCAGTTATGGGCCTCGGCGGATTAGGTCACATGGGCGTTAAATTTGCCGTTGCTATGGGGGCAGAAGTGACCGTCTTATCCCACTCTGCTTCTAAAGAGGGCGATGCGAAGAAGATGGGTGCCCATCATTTTGTAAATACTAAAGAACCAGGTGCGTTTGCACCCTTGAAAAAATCATTCAACATTATTTTAAATACAGTCAGCGCAGAACTCGACATCAATGAATACTTGCAATGTCTAAAACTTGATGGAACTCTGGTAATTATAGGACTTCCAGGTAAACCATACGCACTTCATGCAGGAGTCATGCTTGATGGAAGACGATCAATCACAGGATCAATGATTGGTGGAGTTTCTGAACTTCAGGAAATGATTAATTTTTGTGGGGAGAAAAACATCGTCAGTGATGTTGAGGTTATTAAAGCTGACTATGCGAATACGGCTTATGACCGCACTGTTGCCAGCGATGTGAAATATCGCTTTGTTATCGATGCCAGTACTTTCTAACCAATAAGTGTATGTAACACGTAAACAAAAATTGGCGCTACTGCTAACGCAGGAAGCAAATTTCCAACTGCTACTTCTTTGATCTTAAGAAGGCGCAAACCAATGGATAAGAGCAAAAGACCACCCACGATTGTCATGGCATCTATTTGATACTGAGCCAATACATTTCCGAGCAAGAAACCAATCAACGTCCACAGGCCTTGATAAATACCAACGGGAATGGCAGAAGCAGCAACCCCCCAGCCTAAAGATGCGGCAAAGGCTATTGCGGCAAAGAAGTCGAGAATTGATTTTAATGAGAGCTGATCAATTCCTGTGCCCATGCCATCGCTAATACTTCCCAGGATTGCCAGAGGACCAATAACAAATAAAAGTGAAGAAGATACAAATCCTTCGACAAAAGTTCCCTCGTGATGAGCGCCGAATCTATGTCGTAGATTTTGCCCAAGAAGTTCCAATCGATCCTCTAATTTAAGTGCTGATCCAATGAGACCGCCAATAAGAAGAGCGGCTAAAATGCTGAGTAAAGTCCAACCCTTTGGCAAAGCAGAACTAAATTCATCACTAAACATAGGCATCACTGCACTAGCAGCAGCCAA
>JBEENC010000085.1:0-3738 GCA_041192285.1 Actinomycetota bacterium | reverse complement strand
GCAAAACCAAAAAAGATAACGATAATTGCTTTAACCGCAATGGGTAGCGATGAATAGCGCATTGCTATAGCGGCGTGCGATCTTGGTTTGCAGGTGGAGATTGAAATGGTTTGTGGGGTGGTAACTCATTTGCTGTTGGATCATTGCGATTTACAGGAGTGTGATTATTGGGGTCTCTAAATGTGCTTTGAAACTCAGTAAATTTTCCAATTGAACGCGACGTTTCAGATTCAAAACGATCTTTAAATTTCGTAACCCACACTACGTAACCCAAAGCGCCAATCAAACCCGCAGCAGGAATTACCCACCAAATAAGGGCTACGAATGAGCTGGACATGTTCGTAGTCTAGAGGTCGAAAGTGCCTAGAAGTTAACTGGAATTATTTTCTTTCGCCAAGCGTTATATGTGCTACCACCCGTACGATATGAAGAGCAGATAGATAAAAAGAATTTAAGGCAATAGAGAAAGGTCGCCATGACACCATTTGGTTTCACCCCAGATGACGGTTCAGAAGAGAACCCGAATGAGATGACCCCTGAACAACTGGCAGCAATGCTCGCGCAAATGCAGGAACAAGTCACAGAACAATTTCAAAAACTAGGAATTAATCCTGCAGGATTTATCAATCCATTCGCCGCCGGAACCGAATCACTTCCAAAGAGCATTGTGCGAGATACCGCGAAGAAAATTGTTTCAAGCGCAGGTTCACTTCCAGTTGGTAACACTGATACAACCGTTATCGCACAAGCGAGCTCTATTGCTCAACTCTGGCTAAATGAAGCCACTGACTTTGCACCAATCGCTAGCGCAACTCAAACCCTGAGCCGCACAGATTGGGTGGATTCAACCTTGGCCGGTTGGCAATTAACTGTAGAACCACTTGCTTCTGGTTTAGCCGCGGCTGTTTCTGAGCTTATGCAGCAAGCAATTAATGAGGGCGAATCAGGCGAAACTCCAATGCCTATCGAAACAATTGCTACTTTGCTGCGTTCATTTATTAGCGCATTAATCGCAACTCAATTGGGGCATTCAGTTGGAGCACTCGCGTCATCTGTTACCGGAATTCACGATGTTGGTCTGCCATTAGTTGATCCAGCAATACCTGCGCTAGTGCCTGAAAACATTGCGCTGTGGTCGCAAGATCTTGAAATTCCAAAGAGTGAAATAACTCTCTTTCATGCAATCCGTGAAGAAGCAGTAGCGCGTTTATTTGAAAGCAACCCATGGCTAGTCTCATACATTCGCACCGCAATTTCTGAATACGGAAAAGGTATTCACATAGATATCGATGCAATCCAACGCCAAGCACAAGTAGCAATGGAATCTGGAAATATCGATCCAAATAATCCTGAGAGTTTCACACTTGCAATTGGTGAAGGGATGTTTACTCCTGAAGAGTCGCCTGCACAGCTCGCTGCGCTAACAAAGTTAGAAACTGTATTTGCTTTAATTGAAGGGTGGACCGATGAAGTCACCACACTTGCAGTAAGTGATCGACTTCCATCAATTGACGCTCTGCGCGAAACATTTCGCAGACGTCGTGCGACATCGGCTCCGACTCAACAATTGTTTAAATCACTCTTTGGCCTAGAAGTCTCACCACGGATGTCACGTGAAGCCGCAAACTTTTGGAGAGTTATCCGTGAAAAAGAGGGTGTAAGCACCCGAGACAAAATTTGGTCATCACTTTTACCATCACCAGATGATCTATTAGATCCTGAGAATTTCTTAAAGAGCACTGAAGTCCCAGATGACTTATCTAGCTTGTAAAAACTGCCGATTTAATTAGCAAGTAGAAAAGCGAAGTCCCCGGGCGCACATTCTGTATCTGCCTTCCCCTTGCAGATATAGAACGGTTATCCGAGGACTTCGTAGTCGCAAAGTACGACAGAAAAGAGTCATAATCAAATAAGCACCACATTGACAACAAGGATTTTTTTGTTGTATTGCAATTATTTTTCGGCGTTTTATGTGTTTAATAAGTTGTGAAATCACTTCAAGAGGTAGCGTTTGGCCATGACCCTCAACCACTCCATTACACATTCGCTAGGAGATGGAGAAGATGACGCCGAAGTAACCCTTCCAGGTATCTCAGAGGGTGAAATAGTTGTATTGCGATCCAAGCGCCGAAAGAAAAGTATCTCTGCATATCGCCAGGGAGGGCGAATAATCATTTCGATCCCTGCGCGCATGAGTAAGGCCGATGAACGAAGCGTTATCCCCGAGATGATCGCCAAAATCCGTGCTCAAGAGTCCGATGAATCACCATCTGAAACGATGTTGATGCAGCGATGCGTGCAATTACTAGAACGTTATGCACCAGAAATTACGATATGTCCGAAA
Organism: Actinomycetota bacterium; assembly: GCA_041192285.1. GTDB lineage: Bacteria > Actinomycetota > Actinomycetes > Nanopelagicales > Nanopelagicaceae > Planktophila. The sequence continues at coordinate 1,394 of JBEENC010000085.1, read as the reverse complement.
TCAATTAATTGGCGATCAATGCGCGAGCGCTGGGGATCTTGCACATCAGTTGATGCAACGATTCGAATCTCCGATCGCCTCAAAGGCGCGCCCTCCTACGCCCTGGATTACGTTCTCTTTCATGAAGCGATCCATCTGCATTACTTTGACCATGGCTCAGAATTTAAGGCTGCTCTAGCCAGATTCCCCGAAGAGAGCCGTGCTGAGGCCTATCTAGAGGGCTTTGAGGCCGCTGAACGCCGTTATATGCCGCCGACGCTCCTGCCAGGAGCCGAAGTCCTGTAAAAAACTTCCCACAATCACGCGTGATATCAGCGCAATTGAGCGTGAGCGGGGGTATGGTCATGCTTGCACGCCTGCCCCTTATTGGGAAAGAACCCATAGGCAAGCATGCGTCGAACGGAGGAAAAAATGGCAGAGACATACAAAGGTGACGCTTATTGCGTTAAGTGCAAAGAGAAGCGTGAATTCGAGGGAACCGTAAAGGTCTCAGAGTCCGGTCGTCGCATGGCACAGGGCATCTGCCCAGTATGTGGCACCAAGGTGAACCGCATTCTCGGTAAGGCTTAATACAAGCCCAGCTAAAAGCACTTTTAAGAAAACCCCCGCGAGGCATCAAATTGCTTGGCGGGGGTTTTCTTTTGTGGTGGTGCAATCTGTAACGCCTTAATTACTGACCGCATTGAAATCACATCTGCGTGCACAGAAATTAATGGAGCCAAATTCCGGCTTAGAAATTAACGCCATTGTGCGCAGATGAAAATACAAACAGTAGATACGCCAGCCATCGATTTATTACAGATCCGTCCTCGCCTTAAAAGAGGCGCAATTGTTCTCTCACTCGCTGACTCGCTCATTGAAGGTAACCGGGTCTTTGTTGGATGTAATGGTTCGGGCATCGAATGTGAAGCACGTGGCATTAAATCAATTATCGCCACATTTGATGGCAAGAAGAGCGCGCAGGAAATAGCAGAGGCGCTCGCGATTAATGCAGTAATTGTTTGTGAGGTTATTGGCCAATTACTCAGTGCCGGACTTATCGATTATTTAGTTACACCAATAGTTGCTCCAGGTCGTTTCAAAGAACAAGATCAAAGCGCCGATGCTGGTTATATTCAATTGCAATCAAAAATTACTCCAGAGTTATCTGCAACAACATGGATCCCAGGTGTTAACGATGGTGGAGTAAAAGTATTAACGAATCGTCGATTGGCTTTGATAGAAATATCAGGTGAAAACAGAGTTGCAACTCAGTTATATGGTCTCTTACTCGCAAGTGGTGTGACGCAAACAAAGATGGCCTCTGCTTCCAGGCGAGATCGTGCGCGTATAGGTAATCAAGATATGTGTGCAGGTTTGCTTACAAGTGGTGATGTTGGTTCAAATTATCAACA
>JBEENC010000084.1:0-3819 GCA_041192285.1 Actinomycetota bacterium | reverse complement strand
CACCTTGCAAAGCTTGGATGGAAAGACATCGTTCAGATTGACAAAGGTCCGCTACCAAACCCTGGTGGCTCAACTGGTCACGCATCTAACTTTATTTTCCCAGTAGATCACTCAAAGGAAATGACTGCGATTACAGCAGAGAGTATGCGTCAATACAAAGAGTTTGGAACATTTACTGAATCAGGCGGCATTGAAGTAGCACGTACTCCAGAGCGTATGCAAGAGCTTGCTCGTCGTATTACATCTGCAAAATCATGGGGCATCGATGGTGGTCGAATTATTTCCCCAGAAGAAGTTAAAAAACTAGTTCCATATATTGATGAAACGGTAATCCTTGGTGGTTATTACCAACCTACAGTGGGCGTTGTTGACTCACTTCGCACAGGAACGTTGATGCGCGAAAAGGCTGCTGAAATGGGCGCTGCACAATCATTTGCAAACGTGGAAGTTCAAGATATTACTGTTGAAAATGGTCGCGTTAAAGCTGTTGTGACAGATCAAGGAACAATCGAGGCGGAATACGTTGTTATCGCATGCGGTTGCTGGTCACCAAAGCTTGCAGCCATGGCTGGTGCTCACATTCCATTAACTCCTGCTGTGCACCAGATGAAAGATATTGGCCCTGTTCCATTCTTTGCTGATGCAAAGGGAGATATTGAATGGCCAATTGTTCGTGACATGGACACTTTCATGTATGAGCGTCAACACGGAACTGGTCTTGAAATCGGTTCATATGCACACCGTCCAATTCTTTATAACGCAGAAGATTTGCCTTCAAATGCAATTGCAACGCTTTCTCCAACTGAGTTTGCATTCACACAAGCAGACTTTGATATTCAAGATGAGCACTCATATGAATTGATGCCATCAATTGTTGGCGATGAAAATGTTCGCGAAAAGTATGCATGTAACGGAATTCTTTCCTACACACCAGATGGAATGCCTGTCTTAGGTGAGACTCCTGAAGTAAAGGGATTGTGGTCAGTTGCTGCTGTGTGGATTAAAGAAGGTCCAGGAACAGCAAAGTCTGTTGCAGAGTGGATGATTCTTGGAGATTCACAGATTGATCTGCATGCATCAAATATTGCTCGCTTCCATGAGCATCACAAAGATGACAAGCACGTGAAGGCTCGCGTTGCAGAGTCATTTAATAAGACATACGGAATTGTGCATCCACTCGAACAATACGAATCAAATCGCAAAGTTCGCCTATCTCCATATTACGATCGCGAAGCAAAACTTGGAGCGGTATTCTATGAGACAGCAGGATGGGAACGCCCATTCTGGTATGAGTGCAATAAGGATCTTGTTACAAAATTTGGCGACAAAGTAATGCCACGCACGGCTGAATGGGAATCACGTTGGTGGTCACCAATTATCAATGCAGAGCACTTACAAATGCGCGAGAGCGCAGGCATCGTTGATCTAACTGCATTTGCCTACTTTGATATCACTGGACCATCCGCTCTTGCTGTTGTGCAAAAGGCTGCGCTTCGACAGATGGATGTTGCCATTGGTCGTGTTGTTTACACACCTGTGCTTGGTCCAAATGGTGGATTCAAATCAGATTTAACAATCATGCGCCTTGGTGAATCACACTTCCGCGTTGTTACAGGTGGTGCTCACGGTATGGCTGATAAGAAGTGGTTTGCAGACTTATTGCCAGCTGATGGAACAGCATCCATCAAGGACATTACATCTGATTACACAACTCTTGGTGTGTGGGGACCAAATGCACGAAAGATCGTGCAGGAAATAACTTCTGCCGATATGAGCAATGAAGCATTTAAGTTCAGTACATGTAAAGAGATAGATGTTAAGGGTGTAAAAGTTCTTGCATCTCGTATTTCTTACGTAGGAGATCTCGGTTGGGAATTCTATGTACCAATGGCTGATGGTCCTGCTCTCTGGGATGCGCTCTGGGAAGCTGGTAAGAATCACGGAATGATTCCTGTTGGAATCGGTGTCTACGGAACAACTGGTCGTTTAGAAAAGTGCTACCGCGCATATGGACCAGAACTTGAAACCGAGTACACAGTTGTTGAAGCGGGAATGCAGACACCAAAACTTAAAGAAGCGGACTTCATTGGTAAGCAAGCTCACATAAAGCATCGCAGTGAAAAACCAGCTGTAATGCTCTGTACTTTATTTGTTGATGATCACACATCATCAACTGGTGAAAAGCGGTACATGATGGGCAGCGAACCAATTCTTACTCTAGATAAGCAACCAATTACTGATTCCCATGGACGTCGTTCATATGTGACCAGTGCTGGTTCTGCGCCTTCACTTGGCAAGCACATCTTGATGTCGTACTTGCCTACTGAGCTTGCAGTTGCAGGCAATAAATTCATCGTTGAATACCTCGGTGAGCACTATCCATGTTCAATCGCTGAAGTTGGTGCTACATCTGTATTTGACTCATCAAATGAGAGGATCTTGGCGTAATGGATGTTCTAGTCTGTTTAAAGCGAGTTCCTCTCGCAGGTGGAAAGTTAATTCTTACACCTGATGCTAAAGATATTGAGACAAAGCATCTGGGTTTTGGAATTAGTCCCCATGAAGAAAACGCCGTCGAAGCTGGCGTTCAACTTGTGGAACAAATGGGCGGTTCATTAACCCTGTTAACACTTGGGCCCTCAGATGCCGAAGAGCAATTGCGCGCACAATTAGCAATTGGTGCAACGCGAGCAGTTCTTCTAGAAACTGATGGACAAGAGTGGGATCCGCAGGCAACTGCTGCTGCGCTAGTAGATGCGATTAATGCTGAAGAGACAAAGTTTGATCTCATTATTTTCGGCGCCGAATCAGTAGATAGCGCGGGATATCAAATTCACGTACGTGTGGCTCATGCACTCAATCGTCCAATCGTGACGAATGTAAAGGCGATGAAGATTGAAAACGGAATCGCATCGTGTGAACGTGTGGTTGCAACTGGTCGCGAACACTACGAAGCACCTCTGCCAGCAATTGTTACTGTGCGAGATGGCTTAAATATTCCTCGTTATCCATCTGTACCAGGACGTATGCAGGCCCGCAAAAAGCCAGTAGATATGAAAAAAGCAACACCTAGTGTTCCAAAGTTAGAAAAACTCAATCTAACAATTGCTCCATCTAAATCAACAGGGGCAGAAATTCTTGGCAATGGAGCAGACGCTGTTCCTGCCTTATTAGAAGTACTTAAGAAGATCGGAGCACTTTCATGATTTTGGTATTAGTAGATCACGATCGAGGAGAACTTGATCCACTGTCACTGCGCGCACTGACTGCTGCACGCAACTTAGGACAAGGGGTTGAAGCAGTCGTTATTGGTAAAGATGGCGCAGCACTTGCTGGCGCTGTGGGCGAATATGGCGCAACAGTTTTACACGTTGCAACTCACGCTGACATAACCGATTACACACCACAAGCATCTGGTCGCGCACTCAAAGAACTCGTTGAAAAATTAAATCCTGCTGCCGTTTTAGCTGCCGGAAGTCCACGTGGTAACGAACAATTAGCTCACCTTGCAGCATTTTTAGATGCTCCAATGGCATCTGATTGTTCATCCATCACACTGGGTACACCTCACGTTGTACAACGCGCACGCTGGGCGGGCAATCTCATCGAAGAAGCTAATGTGCACGCGCCTGTATTGATTGCAACAATATTTCCTTTCTCTGTTGAACCAGTACCTACAAATGGTGGCGCTGCAACGGTTGCTGAATTTCAACCAACACTTGAAGCAAGTGACACTGTTGTTCGTGTGCTTAGCCGTGACTCTGGTGAATCCAAAAGCGGTGGCGTAACACTTACTGATGCGAAGGTAATTATTTCTGG
>JBEENC010000083.1:0-3924 GCA_041192285.1 Actinomycetota bacterium | reverse complement strand
CAACTCACTTCAGATACTGCAGAAAAAGCACAACGCGGTGTCATGGAATTACTACTTGTTAACCACCCACTTGATTGCCCAGTGTGCGACAAGGGTGGCGAATGTCCATTGCAAAACCAAGCAATGAGCAATGGTCAAGCAGAGTCTCGATTTGAAGGTAAAAAGCGCACATTTGAAAAACCAATTAATTTGTCATCACAAGTATTACTAGATCGCGAACGCTGTGTTCTCTGTGCACGTTGCACCCGCTTCTCAGAACAAATCGCAAGTGATCCATTCATTACTCTCAATGAACGTGGAGCGCTGCAGCAAGTTGGAATTTATGAAGATCAACCTTTTGAATCTTATTTCTCCGGAAATACAGTTCAAATTTGTCCAGTAGGTGCACTCACTGGTGCGTCATACCGATTCCGCGCACGTCCATTTGATTTAGTTTCAACACCATCTGCGTGCGAACACTGCGCATCTGGTTGTGACATGCGTACCGATGTTCGCCGTGGAAAAACCCTACGCCGTCTTGCTGGTGATGATCCAACAATTAATGAAGAGTGGAACTGCGATAAGGGTCGCTGGGCATTTAAATACATCACAGCAATTGACCGTCTTTCACAACCAATGGTGCGAAATTCAGATGGTGAATTAGTTGTTACATCATGGCCAGAGGCGATTGCTGCAGCAGCTGCAGGATTATCGGGTGCTAAGGCCGCCGTTCTAGTTGGTGGACGCACAACGTATGAAGACGCATACGGATACAGCAAGTTTGCTCGTGTAGCACTGGCAACTAATGACATTGATTTTCGTGCACGCCCAACATCTGATGAGGAACGCGATTTCCTAGCCGCTCACGTTGTTGGCACCAGTGCAACCTATAAAGATATTGATAAGGCTGATCACGTTCTTCTAGTTGGTTTCGAGCCAGAAGAAGAGTCACCAATTGTTTTCTTGCGTATAAATAAGCAGGTAAAAAAGCGCGGGCTCAAAGTCACATCAATTGGAACAAAGCTTTCAATCGGTGTAGAAAAACTTGGTGCAACATTTGTAAAGGTCGCACCTGGGTCTGAAAGCACAGCTATCACTTCACAATCATTGACCGCGCAATCAATTATCTTGGTTGGAGAACGAGCATCTGAAAGCGCCGGTGCACTCTCTGCCGTTGCAGCGATCGTTTCACAATCTGGTGCAAAGTTTGCTTGGATTCCTCGTCGTGCAGGTGAACGTGGCGCACTCGAAGCAGGAGCAATCGGAAATCTACTTCCAGGTGGGCGTCCTGTCGCAGATGCTGCTGCTCGCGTTGATCTTGCAAGTGCGTGGTCTGTTACCTCAGTACCAGCAAATGTTGGTCGATCAACTAAAGAAATTATTTCTGCAGTAAATGCGGGAGATATCAACGCACTAGTTGTTGGCGGAGTTGATCCACATGATTTAGATAACACCGCAGAAACTCTGACTGCTCTTAAGAAAGCTTTTGTTGTTTCATTAGAAATCGCACCAAGTGCGGTTACTGAACTCGCAGATGTTGTATTGCCAGTTGCGGCAGTAACAGAAAAAAGTGGGTCATTCCTTAACTGGACTAGCAGTGCCCGTGCATTCGATGCCGCTGTTGCTGATTCACTTAACCGCAGCGATGTGCGAATTCTTTCCATGATTGCAGATGCACTAGGAAAAACAATTTCACTCGGCACAGTTTCGGCAGCAGCTCGCGAAATTGCATCCCTTGGTCCATGGGATGGTGCACGCGCACCGTTTACATCTACTGCCGCACGAAGTACAACGCCACTTTCAGCAGATGAAGCACTGATTACTTCATGGCGACGTTTACTAGATCTTGGAACTCTGCAAAAGGGTGAAGAAAATCTTGCTGGTACCGCTCGCCAGACTGTCGCTGTTATTTCTCCAAAGCGCGCAGCATCTATTGGCGTGATAACGGGAGAACGAATTTCAATTTCCAATACACAGGGAAGTGTTGTGCTTTCTGTACTTGTTGAAGATATTCATGATGACGCCGTATGGGCGCCACGTAATTCACGCGGATCCGAACTTCTTGCCACACTTGGCAACGCACATGGTGGCGTTGTAAAGGTGGTGAAGGCATGAGCACAGCAGAATTATTAGCAACAGATCCAGGTTGGATAATCGCTGTTAAAGGTCTTCTTGTTTTTGCTGCTTGCGTTGTTCTTACACTCCTTGCAATTTGGGCCGAGCGTCGCATTGTTGCTCGTATGCAAGAGCGACCAGGTCCAAACAGAGTCGGTCCACTTGGCTTACTTCAATCTTTATCAGATGGAGTTAAGTTAGCCCTTAAAGAAGATTTAATTCCTGCAGCTGCAGATAAAGTTATTTTTATTATTGCGCCAATTATTAGCGCAACCACATGCTTTATGGCATTTGCAGTTATTCCAATTACAGGACCAGTAACTTTGTTTGGACATAAAACTGTTATGCAGATGACTGATATTCCAGTGGGAGTTCTATACGTCCTAGCAATCGCATCAGTTGGTGTGTATGGAATTGTGCTTGCTGGTTGGTCATCTGGTTCAACATATCCACTACTCGGTGGATTGCGTTCAAGTGCCCAAGTTATTTCATATGAAGTTGCAATGGGACTTTCACTTGTTTCAGTATTTATTTACTCAGGTTCAATGTCCACATCCGACATCGTTGCAGCGCAAGATCAATGGTGGTTCGCAGTTGTTCTATTTCCATCATTTGTTATTTATGCGATCTCAATGGTTGGTGAAACAAACCGTGCACCATTTGACTTGGCAGAAGCAGAAGGCGAACTAGTTGGTGGATTCCATACGGAGTATTCATCACTGAAATTTGCGCTTTTCTTCTTGGCAGAATACGTAAACATTGTTGGCGTTTCAGCACTTGCAACAACACTCTTCCTTGGGGGATATCACGCACCTCCAGGCCTTGGATTTACGGAAGGCTGGCTAGGTGGATGGTTTACAGCTATCTGGTTCTTTATAAAAGTTGCCGGATTCTTCTTCATATTCGTTTGGTTGCGCGGAACCCTTCCACGTATGCGCTACGACCAATTCATGCAATTTGGTTGGAAAGTATTAATTCCAGTCTCACTCTTTTGGATTATGGTTGTTGCGACGCTTCGAGTACTTTCACAACAAGGAACTTCTCGTATTGGAATTTTGATCTTCTCAGGAATTGTTGTTGCGTTAGTGATGTTTGCAAACGTGGCATTCGATAATGCAAAACAGAAAAAGAAGAACGCTCCACGTCCGGAGTTATCTAAGCCAGATTTTGCAGTTCCAGAGTTACCGAGCCAGGGGAGCGAACGTGTCTGATCACATAGAGCCAAGAGTTTCTAAAGATGTCGACGTTAACAAAGTTGAATACTCACCTGTCGTTAACCAAGGTCCCGCAACGTTAGCGGCACAGGCAAAGGGTTTCTGGCTCACATTTCGCACGATGTTTAAGAAGACATTGGCTGTTGAATATCCAGAAGTAAAGGCTCCAACACAAGAGCGTTTCCATGGTCGCCATCAACTTAATCGTCACCCAGATGGTTTAGAAAAATGTATTGGTTGCGAACTCTGTGCATGGGCATGTCCTGCGGATGCTATTTATGTAGAGGGCGCAGATAACACTGAAGAAAACCGAATGTCTCCAGGAGAGCGTTACGGCAAGGTTTATCAAATTAATTACTTACGTTGCGTTTTCTGCGGACTCTGCATCGAAGCATGCCCAACGCGTGCGCTGACGATGACAAATGAATATGAGCTTGCAGATAACTCTCGTTCAAGCCTGATCTTTGAAAAAGAAGATTTATTAGCACCACTTCGCTCTGGAATGTTGATGCCACCTCATCCAATGTATCCAGAAGCAGATCACCACACTTATTACCGCGGTGAAGTTCCAGAAGCACATCCATCACAAGAGGTGCAGCAGTAAATGCCAGAGTCA
>JBEENC010000082.1:0-3983 GCA_041192285.1 Actinomycetota bacterium | reverse complement strand
ACACCTGGTAGTCCTCGGAATCGATCGCGATAAACAAGCAATCGAATTAGCAAGTGAACGGCTTTCTCAATTTGGCACAAGATTTATTTCACATCACAGTGTCTTTGATGCGATTGCAGATGTTGCTCAAAAACATGGCTACGCACATGTGCAAGGAATTCTCTTTGATCTAGGGGTGTCATCACTTCAATTAGATAAAGCAGAACGTGGTTTTTCATACGCCCACGATGCAGCACTTGATATGCGAATGGATAAGAGTCAGGGCAAGACTGCAGCCGACATTGTTAATACATACGCGCCAGGTGAATTGGTGCGAATACTACGTACATATGGCGAAGAAAAATTTGCTACTCGAATTGTTGAGTCAATTGTTAAAGAGCGTGAAAAGGCACCGCTCAACTCAACTTCTCATTTGGCAACACTGGTAAAAAACGCGATTCCAGCTGCTACCCGTCGCACAGGTGGAAATCCAGCCAAACGTACTTTTCAAGCACTTCGCATCGAAACCAATGACGAGCTCGGTGCGATTACTCGCGCAATTCCGCAAGCACTAGATCTTCTAGATCTTCACGCCCGTCTTGTGGTGATGTCATTTCAATCACTGGAAGATCGAATAGTTAAGAATTTTTTCCAAGAAGCCACAACATCTGGAACGCCGCAGGGACTGCCCGTTGAAATTGCAGAGTTAGCCGCAAAGTTCACTCTTGTTTTCAATGGCAGCCAGAGCCCAACGGATAAGGAAGTCGAAGAAAACTCTCGGGCAGCATCAGTTCGATTACGTGCGATCGAAAGGGTGGCTGCATAAATGGCGATGACAGCACTTGCTCCGGCAATATCTAAAACAACTTCACGCGTTGCACAAAAATCAACTCGCGTAGCCCTTCGAATTGTGGCCGATGCATCTGCTGGTAAACAAGCAGATCGCAGATTCTTTGCCTTATTTATTACAGCCCTCGGTTCCTCATTTCTTATGGCGCTGTTATTTGTTAATACGTTGTTGGCACAAGATGCCTTCGAATTATCAAAGCTCCAAGCTGACTTGAAATTATCTAGCGATCAATATGAAGCAGTTTCACATGAAATTGAACGAATCTCATCTCCAGCAGTCCTAGCTAATCAAGCGATGAAACTTGGAATGAGTCCGTCGCAGACACCAACATTTTTGAATCTGGATGTGCCACGTGGGTAATTTAAATCTAGCGAAAAAGCGCCTAGTAATACTTACTATTTTTGCGCTCTCTTTTATGCTCCTCTTTGCATTTCGGTTGGTTCAGGTACAAATTATTCAAGCAGGGGATTACAAGATCCGCGCGGTAGATGAAATGCAAGATACGCGATCTATTCCTGCCAAGCGTGGCGACATCACAGATATCAATGGAGTTACATTTGCTAGAAGTGTTGCCGCAATAAATATCATCGTGGATCAAACTCAGATTTCAGATCCTTCGCGAGTTGCAGCATTTGCCGCACCAATTCTTAAAATGCCAGTGGAAGAAGTTCAAACAGCCATAACGGGAAAACTCAAGTACAGCGTGGTCCTTTCTAATGCTCAACCTGCTATTTGGCGAGCACTCAGCGATGCAATGGCTTCGCACAACGCAGCACTTGAACCACGCGAATTTGATCAACGAATCATCGGCTTCTTGACAGAGCGTGGGTACATCCGCGAATACCCATCTGGTTCATTACTCGCATCCCTCATTGGATTCGTTCGTAACGATGGCATTGGTGCAACCGGGCTTGAATCAAGTATGAATTCAATAATTTCAGGAACCGCTGGTCGTTATTCATACGCTGGCGCTGCTGGAGCAGAAATACCCGGATCCCAATCAGAAATAGTTTCTGCTCAAAAGGGTACAAGTGTTCGCCTCACTATTGATCGCGATGTGCAGTGGGTGGCGATGCAAGCGATTTCGGATGCCGTTCGAAAATCTCGTGCAACGAGCGGAACTGTCATTGTTATGGATCCGAAGACAGGACACATTCTGGCTCACGCAACCGCGCCAACTTTTGATCCAAATAATACTAAGAATGTTTCACTGGACTTAATGCGAAACTACTCAGTTCAAGAGGTTTATGAGCCGGGATCCACGGGCAAAGTTATGACTTTAGCTGCTGCGTTAGAAGAGAAAAAAATTACTCCAACAACGGTATTCACAGTTCCTTATTCACTCAAACGAAGCGACGCGACATTTCATGATCATGAACGTCATCCGACGCAGCGCCTCACTTCAACCGGGATTCTGGCAGTCTCGAGTAATACAGGAACAATTCAAATTGGCGAAAAGATGAGTAACGAAACTTTATTTGGCTACCTTTCTAAATTTGGAATGGGAAGTAAAACTGGTTCAGGTTTGCCCGGAGAGTCCGCAGGAATTTTGCACCCAGTAAAAGATTGGTCAGGAACATCGGCACCGACAATTGCATTCGGACAAGGTTATTCACTCACAGCAATGCAAGCCACCAGCGTTTTTGCAACTATTGCTAATGATGGAGTTCGTGTTTCACCTACAGTAATTTCTGGAACAAGTGATCCATCAGGCAATTTTACGCCTGCACAATCGCGCACAACAGTAAAAGTTCTTAGCCCAGAAACTGCCTCACAACTGCGGACAATGATGGAGAGCGTTGTTTCGGCGCAAGGTACTGCGCCAACTGCTGCTATTCCTGGTTATAGAGTTGCCGGTAAAACAGGTACAGCAATGCGTTATAACAGTGCTTGTAGTTGCTACAGCGGATACACCGCTTCATTTATTGGTTTTGCACCAGCAGATAAACCTGCTTATGTCATAAGCGTCACCATCCAAAACCCACAAGGTATGCACTGGGGTGGAGCACTAGGTGGCCCAGTATTTAGAGAAGTAATGTCCTTTGTTTTGCAATCCCGACATATTTCCCCAACGAATACTGTGGTTCAACCCGTAGCATTAACGCAGGCCGCTCTAGATAAGAGTTCTAAATTCCTCTCGAAAGCTTCAGGACAATGATTCGCCCATTAACGCAGAGTCAAAGAACCCTTTCATCGATTATTTCAATTATTAGCGCCAGTACAGATTTATCAGAGACTGAACTAGAAAAGATAGCAGTAACAGGAATTTCAACGTCAAGCACTGATGTTGAAGCAGGAGATTTATTTTGTGCCTTGGCTGGCGCCAAGGTCCACGGAGCAACTTTTGCAAAAGATGCCATTAAATCAGGCGCCGTAGCAATCTTGACCGACGTAGAAGGTGCGAAGTTAATCAAAGGTTTACCCCTTGTAATTGTCGCAAATCCACGTAAAAGCGCAGGCATTCTCTCTTCGTGGTTCTACGGCGAACCTATGCGCGATCTCTTTAGCATTGGGATAACAGGTACTAACGGTAAGACAACTGTAAGCACTTTATGCCACCAAATCTTTCAAAGCGCAGGACAGGAAACAGGACTCATAGGAACAGTTGAAACTCGCATCGGCACCGAAGTTCTATCAAGTACTCGTACAACTCCTGAGGCGACAGAACTTCAATCATTGGTCGCAACCATGCGAGAGCGTCATTGCCGTAATTTGGTTATGGAAGTTTCAAGCCATGCGATTTCACTAGAGCGGGTTCGCGGAAGCTATTTTGCAGCAGTTGGATTTACTAATCTTTCACAAGATCACTTAGATTTTCATGGCAGTATGGATGAATACTTCGCAGCTAAATCAAAGTTATTTACCTTTGAATATGCAGATCATGCATTCATTAATATCGATGATTCATACGGTCAAATTTTGGCCACAAATACAGAGTTGCCGGTGCAGACTCTCTCGCGCTTTAACGAGAACGCAACGTGGCACTACACACGAATCGAAGAAGGAATTCACCACAGTGGTATCTCCATAAGAGGTATCGGCGGAGTTTTAATTGACAGTCGCACAACACTTCGTGGTGGATTCAATTTTGATAACTTACTCATGGCTGTTGCAATGTGCGTTGATTCAGGCATTGACCCAATAGATATCGCAA
>JBEENC010000081.1:0-4081 GCA_041192285.1 Actinomycetota bacterium | reverse complement strand
AAAATTGCTGCAAAAGCTGGCGCTCCACTCGTTGCTGGGACAGCAGATCCAGTCGCTGACGCTGATGAAATCATTGCATTCGCTAAAGAACATGGATTGCCTGTTGCCATTAAAGCTGCACATGGTGGTGGAGGCCGTGGATTAAAAATTGCGCACACGCTAGAAGAAATTCCTGAGGCATTCGCATCGGCTGTTCGTGAGGCCATTGCAGGTTTTGGTCGTGGTGAATGTTTTGTGGAGCGTTACCTAGACAAACCTCGTCACGTGGAAACGCAGGTGTTAGTCGATAAGAGTGGACATGCAGTCGTTGTAAGTACTCGAGATTGTTCATTGCAGCGACGCCATCAAAAACTCGTCGAAGAAGCTCCTGCACCATTTTTGAGTGAAAAACAAATAGAAGAGCTCTACCGATCCAGTAAAGCAATAATGAAAGAGGCGGGTTACGTCGGAGCCGGTACATGCGAATTTTTAATTGGTGTCGATGGAACAATTTCCTTTTTAGAGGTTAATACGCGCTTGCAGGTAGAACATCCTGTAAGTGAAGAAGTAACTGGAATCGACCTAGTTCGCCAGCAATTTAGAATCGCAATGGGTGAAGACCTAGGTTTTGATGATCCAGTGATTCGCGCGCACTCATTTGAATTTCGAATTAATGGTGAAGATCCTGGACGCTCATTCTTGCCGGCTCCAGGTCGAATTACGCAATGGCAAATACCAACTGGTCCTGGAGTTCGAGTGGATGCAGGTTTTAAAAATGGCGACACAATTGGCGGAAACTTCGATTCACTCTTAGCAAAGTTAATAGTCACTGGTGCAACCCGAGAAGAAGCAGTTCAGCGGGCTCGACGTGCGTTATCAGAGTTTAATGTTGGCGGATTAGCAACAGCGCTTCCTTTTCATCGTGCAATTATGCAAGATCCCGCTTTCACTGAAAAATTTAGCATCCACACAAGTTATATCGAAAATGAGTTTAAAAATGATATTCCACCATTTGCGCAATCAGCACTTGGATCTCAAACACATGCAGCTGCAGAATATTTAGTTACAGAAGTTAATGGAAAGCGTTTTGAAATATTAGTTCACGCCCCCGAACCAGTTCATAAGCGCCACCGTGCAAAAGAGGGTGCAAGTGGTGCATCTACTGGCACTTCTCTGACAAGTCCGATGCAAGGAACTGTAGTAAAAGTAGCCGTAAAAGAAGGCCAGAAGGTTGTAGCTGGTGAATTGATTCTCGTTTTAGAAGCAATGAAAATGGAGCAGCCGTTGAGCGCACATAGAGATGGAGTTATCGCCAATCTGAGTGCAATTATTGGCGAAACTGTTTCAAGTGGCAGCACACTTTGTGACATTATTGACGCATGACAAGTGACCAACTGCTCTATAGCGATCCGCTAAAGGCTGCAGAGCAAGGCGCATCCGAGATAGCAAAACGAACAGGTGTGCTCTCCCACGACATTGCACTAGTTATGGGATCAGGTTGGGTTGATGCTGTTTCGGCTCTGGGTTCACCAGATTTTGAATGTGACGCTGATGAAATTACGGGCTTCCTACCTCCTGCGGTTGTTGGTCACTCTGGAAAAATTCGTTCATACTCAATTAAGAGTGGCGATAAAATTCTGCATGCACTGGTTTTTCTTGGCCGCACACACTTATATGAAGGCAAAGGAATCGAACCAGTAGTTCATGGCGCGAGAACTGCAGTCAAAGCTGGCTGCAAAGTTGTAATTCTTACAAATGCGTGTGGCGGTATAAACACTAGTTATTCAGTTGGCCAACCAGTACTTATTCGAGACCATATTTCACTTACTGCTACCTCTCCCCTCATTGGTGCGCACTTTGTTGATCTCACAGATTTGTATAGCAAGCGCATCAGAGCAATTGTAAAAACCGCAGATAATTCTTTAGCCGAAGGCGTCTATGTTCACTGGCGTGGACCAACGTATGAAACACCTGCTGAAATTTTAATGATGCGAGCAATGGGTGCTGATCTAGTTGGAATGTCCACTGTTCCAGAAGCCATCGCGGCTCACGCTCTTGGGGCTGAAGTACTTGGTATTTCATTAGTAACAAATGCGGCTGCAGGTGTAACAGGTGAAAAACTTAATCACGAAGAAGTTATAGCTGCTGGAAAAGCGGCGGCAACTCGCATGGGAACTCTTCTCAAGGAAGTTATTCCGAAGTTACTCTAAGTTTATGGATTCAGGACTTTTAGCCGAGGTAAGAGCATGGATCGAAGATGACCCTGATCCTGTTACTGCTGCACAATTAAATTTACTTATTGAAGCAAAGGATGAAGTAACTCTTCGAAAATATTTCTCGGGTTTTTTACAATTTGGCACGGCAGGGTTGCGAGGCCCGCTAGGTCCAGGTCCTTCCTGCATGAATCAAGCCCTAGTTGGAAGAACAGCAGCTGGCCTTGTGCAGTACATGAAGGCTCGATCCCTTACATCAGTTGTGATTGGAAGAGATGCACGATACGGATCTGATGTCTTTGAAGAGTTAAGTGCTCAAATATTTGCAGGTGCAGGTTTTACAGTTTCTGTATTGCCACGTCCTTTACCTACTCCAGTTTTAGCATTTGCTGTCAATGAAATTGGCGCTGACGTAGGAATTATGGTCACTGCTAGCCACAACCCGGGAAGTGATAACGGTTACAAGGTTTACTTAGGCGGCACTGTCGATGGAGTTAATTATCGCGGTTCACAAATCATCTCCCCTGCCGACAAGGAAATATCTGCTGAGATTGAGAAGGTAAAAAGTCTGAAAACGATTGCGCGCGGGCAAACTTGGGAAATTCTTAGCGAAGACATAGTAGAAAAATATGTCGATCAAACTAAGGTATTAGCACCGCGCCCCGGTGAACTCAAAATTGTGTACACAGCGATGCATGGAGTCGGAACAAAAACGTTGCAACGCGTTTTTCACCGTGCCGGATTTCCTTCACTAATTCTCGTTGCGGCTCAGGCGCAACCCGATCCAGATTTTCCAACTCTTGTATTTCCAAATCCTGAAGAAGCCGGCGCGCTAGATCTGGCATTTGAAACTGCCACAACATTTGATGCAGATTTAGTCATTGCCAATGATCCAGACGCCGATCGTTGTTCGATTGGCATAAAAGATCGTGACTCAAGTTGGAGAGCACTTCGGGGCGATGAAATTGGGGCCTTACTGGGCGAATCGATTGCACGAAGAACCAAATCAGGAACGTTAGCCAATTCAATAGTTTCATCTTCAATTCTTTCTAAAATTGCAGCGCGCCATGGATTAGATTTTCAAGAAACTTTAACTGGTTTTAAATACATTGCAAAAATTGAACATCTGGCTTTTGGATATGAAGAAGCTATTGGATTCTGCGTTGATGCACATTCAGTTAATGATAAAGATGGAATCTCTGCAGCACTGTCCATTGCCCAAATTGCGACAGATTTACATGCACAAGGTAAAACTCTCTTAGATTTCTTAGATGAAATTTGGGATATCTATGGTTTTCACGCGACAGAGCAAATTTCCATTCGTGTAACAGATATATCCTCCATTGCAGTAATCATGAGTAAGTTAAGGGCGAATCCTCTTTCTGAAATTTCAGGATTTAAAGTGTTGTCCTCAGATGATTTATCTAATCCGCGCAATACCTTGCCCCCAACAGATGCTCTGCGATTTATGCTTGAAAACAATATTCGGATCATTATTCGCCCAAGTGGAACAGAGCCGAAAATCAAGTGTTACGTTGAAATCGTCAATTCAGATAAATCAATTGCGCAATCGCTACTTGAACAATTGCTCCCTTCACTGAGAGAATTGCTCTCTTAATTACCGAGAGATTGGGTGAGGTGCGAGATGTATTACGGCCTCATTGATGGATCTGATGAATCTCTAAAGAAATTTTTAAATAGGCTACCGGGCGTTGACGCCGTGGGTGCTGATAGTCGCGCAGCAATGCTTGCAACTAGAAGCATTAAAACAACTAGTAAGCGCTGGGCAATTGATAAAGCAATCTCGATGGTTGATTTAACAACACTTGAAGGTGCTGATACGCAAGGCAAAGTCCAAGCGTTATGCGCAAAAGCAGTTCGCCCAGACC
>JBEENC010000080.1:0-4169 GCA_041192285.1 Actinomycetota bacterium | reverse complement strand
TGGAAAGTCGAAGCAATTGTTGCTGACCTTGATACAAAGCGTCACAAACTTCATATTGCAATTGAAAATTGGCAACATGATTTAAATATCGGTTCCATCGTTCGTACAGCGAACGCGTTTAACGTAAGGGCGGTGCACATTGTTGGAAAACGCGATTGGAACAAACGTGGTGCAATGGTCACGGACAGATATTTATCTGTAATCCATCACTCAACCATTGCTGACTTTAAACAGTGGTGCACAGAAAACAATGTTCCAATTATCGGTATCGATAACGTGCCAGGATCTAAGCAACTTGAATCAGCGCAACTTCCTGAAACTTGCGTACTTTTATTTGGTCAAGAAGGCGCAGGTATGTCGGATGAAGGCATTGCTGCGTGCCCGGTTATTTACGAGATCAACCAATACGGATCAACTAGATCTATGAACGCATCGGCTGCTGGAGCCATCGCGATGTATCACTGGGCTTTGCAACACCTGCCACGATGAAACGCACGTGGCTGACTAAGAACTTAATTGTTCTAAGCCTTGTATCTCTTGCACAAGATGCAGCAAGTGATCTGATTTATCCACTATTACCACTCCTTTTAGTTGGCGTAATTGGTGCAGCACCACTTGCACTCGGTCTCATCGAAGGGTGCGCCGAAGCTGCCGCGGGTTTTGCAAAATTAATTGCTGGTCAAGCAAGTGATCGAATCGGTCGCAAACCATTTGTTGTCTCGGGTTATGCAATTGCAGGGATTGGAAAAGCTTTTGTCGTCGTTGCTACAACATGGCCACTAGTTTTTCTGGGTCGGGTAACAGATCGAATTGGTAAAGGTGTGCGTAGTTCGCCTCGCGATGCGTTAATAAATGACACGGTTCCTAAAGAGCATCTCGGTAAGGCTTTTGGCTTTCATAGAACTGCAGACAATCTAGGCGCTGTTATTGGACCTGTGCTCGCATTAATTGGCTTGTCACTTCTTAATGATGATGTACGAGCGGTTGCAAAGTGGGCGCTGATTCCTGCATTTATTTCTGCGGTGCTTACATTTTTTGTCCGTGAAACTGTTAAGAAACAACCACGATTAAAACGCAAGAATAAAGAGAAGAATGAACCGTTGCCTCGTCACCTTAAGAAAGCGATTGCAACACTGGTCTTAATTCAACTAACAAATATTCCTGATGCGCTTTTGTTACTTCGCATGCACGACATTGGATTTAGCAGCAAAGGTGTTGTCGCTTCTTACATTTTGATGAGTAGTGTGACAGTACTCGCGTCATACCCTGCAGGTGCACTTGCTGACAAAATTTCTCCGCAAGTTGCTTACATGCTTGGTCTCTTTGCATTCGCTGGTGGTTATGCGTTACTAGGACTTACGACAAATCACTCACTTGCATTACTTGCACTTGGTATTTATGGATTATTTGGCGCCCTCACTGATGGGGTTGGTAAAGCATGGATTGCAGGATTAAGTGAAGATGAACATCGCGGTCGTGCACAAGGTGTGTATCAAGCATCGATGAACTTCGCAGTCATGGCAGCAGGAATTTGGGGCGGTGCGTTGTGGGTATCTGGAGATAAACAGTGGCCACTTGTTATTGCAGCCAGCGGTGCGTTCTTAGGCGCGCTCTTCATCGTTGTTCGTATCTTCAATCATCGCATCGCGCACAGAAGCTAAGCGGCGCTCAATCTCATCGGCCTCTTTATCGCGCCCAAGTGTGCGCATAACAGATGCCATACGAGATTCAATATCAACAATAAATTCGAAGTCTTTCGGATCTTCTTCAGTTGCTGTCTGCAAGACAGTATCCAGAGAATCTAAACCTTCTTCGAGTTTGCCCAATAAAATTTGAGCCTTTCCGTATTCAAACAGGGCAAATGTTTCGCGCAAGTGATCGTGGGCGGTTTCAAATACATCTAACGCTTTACGCGCTGATTCAAGGGCAAACTCGCCACTTCCGATTTCTACGTAACATGAAGCAATCTTTTGATCGCAACGAGCAACGTGAATAACCTCTTTATTGCTCTTATATAGAGCGCGTGCTTCTTGAAAAGAAATGATTGCTTCGTCATAGCGCTTGAGATCGCGGTATGCACAACCAATTAAATGTAAATCATTCGCTGCGCCAATTTCATTACCGTCAACGAGGTGCTCTTGCGCGCACCCTTGCATTGTTGAAATAACCTTGTCGTAATTCTTTGACGAGTACCACCACTCACCGAGTGTGCAAGCAAGTTCAAGTGCAATTGGAGATTTGTTCTCACGTAATATTTCAACAGCTTTGCTCATTGCAGTTGCTGCTTCATCCATGCGCATAAGTTGATTTAAGTTATAACCAATTGCTGAATACGCTTGTGCTAAACCTTCAGAGGGTGCATTGATGCCAAGTGTTGAATAAATATCGCACGCAGTTTCTGCAAGTGCGAGGGCTTCGTCGTATTGTCCGCGAGCATAGATTCGGGCACTAAGTTCGTAATAAGTACTTGCGCGTTCTGCGCCATCTACTTCTGGAATTCTGTCCCAGAGCATTTCCTCAGTTACAAGTTCGTCTTGGCCTTCATCTTCGCCCATTAGACCTCCCCGTTGCCGCGAGTATGTGCCCCGACTCTATACGCAATTTCTTATGGTTGCGCGGGAATATCAATTCTTGCTGGCCGCCATTTACCCAACGGCCCACGTATAAGTCCTTCAAAGATCGCACCTGTCACCGCGGCTATTTGCTTACTCGTTTTGGTTGCAAATACATGCCCCCATGGACACTTGTTATCGATCGCACAGACCCAGCCATTGGTACCAATATTTAAGATTCCGGCCCCGCTCTCGCGCGTGTAATACGTTGCAACGGCTGAAATCTTTTTAGCCCCCACCGGCGGCGATGCCGCAAGGACTTCAACGCCCACACGTTTGCCATTTATAACTGGCGCATCAACTTCACTGCCAACTACACCAACAATTTTCTCGCCGCCCTTGAGCACGCCAAAAGGCCACTGGGCCGCACTTTTAACGACGTAATCACTCTTCACGCCCATCGCAAAGTACTGCGCACCCAACAAATAGGATTCGGGTTTTCTCACGCTTGGATCTCGCCACTGAACAGCGTTGCTCATGGTTCGACTCTTTGGATCATAGGTAACTTTGTTATAGGCAGTGTTGCCACCAAGTGAAACTAAATTAATCCCACGATCAACCGATGAATCAATGGCCCCACGCATGCGCTCTGTCCAGTATTTGCTATGACCGCCAACAACAATAGATTGTGTATTACGCAAAGCAGTCGGATCAGAATCTAAATCAATATCTGTAATGTAATTAATTTCGCGCCCTGCGCGCTCTGCTAAATACAGCGCAGGAAATTCCATATATCTCAATTGCCCCGCGCCATCGCCATCATATGGTCGATCAAAAGTTACTAAGAGTGCTCTGCTCTCACGCTGTGCATCTGGTCCTTTATAGAGCGATGATCCACCCCACTGGTTATATGCCTGCCAGGTCAAGACGGATGAAATAAAAGTTATGGCACTCTTTGATTTGGCATCACGAATAACTAACGGAACAAAAGAAGTCTTATGTCGCGGCGCATCCAAGCGAAAGAGGTATTGACCCGGTGGCGTATTTTGTGAAACTTTAAATTTCCACAAATCACCCACTGTCTTTTCAACAGCAACCAAACGTGCGCGAGCGCCGCCGTAGTAACCCATGCGATAAATAGAGATTGTTGTCTCGTATTCTTTTGATCCACCAACTAAGTGCAGCGCAACTTTTTGTCCACACTGCGCGCTGGTGGCACCAAACCAACCTTCGATTCTCTTTACTTGCGCGCGCCGTGAAAAATCTGCACTCATACGCACGGGTGCACCGAGATCCCACTGTTTCGCCCCTGGCTTTGCATTTTCGCGAGCAACCCAGCCTGTGCTGGTGTCCCAGTCACAGGTGCCAGCTGCTGCCGGTGCCATAGGAAGTAGGCAGGCCAGCATCGTTGTAATAAGTAGGCCAGCGCGCTTCACGGCCATGAGTTTATGGCTCATTTCAAATGGACACCCTGCTGAGCGTGACTTACCCTTGCTACTTGCAAATGATTCGCATCTAGCCGAAAGTAGCCATGAACCAAGTAATCGCCCAATCCCAGAAGCCCGCTCTTCGCGACCGCCTGACACAGGCTGAGTGGCGTCGTATGGCCGCAATGTT
>JBEENC010000079.1:0-4182 GCA_041192285.1 Actinomycetota bacterium | reverse complement strand
GTTGCAGATACTGCGCCAACAGATGTTTCAATCTTTACACGAATCGCACGTCGTGACTTATTACAAGATGATTTCAACGAGAGCGTATTTATGCGTCCCGGACAGGCGCTTACACGCTTACTTGTTAAGACAGATGATGTTTTAGTTGATGGAACAGTGCGTGGAGTTGCCGCAGCTGCACTTGCCTCAGGTAATTCACTTCGTTCAACACAAACCGGTTTTGTTCGTAGCTACGCAGCCTTGATCCTTATTGGCGCAGTTTCATTAGTTGCTGCAATTTGGGCGGTGACGCTATGAACTACTTAACGTTAATTATGGCAATTCCGCTAGTCGGAGCAGCATTGATTGCGACTCTGCCACAAGCCAAATCTTTGCTGGCAAAGCAATGTGCTTTGGGTACAACTCTTATCGCAGCAGTTGCCACTATTTTGATGACTGTAAAATTTGAGCGAGCCAACACGGATCTGCAATTCGTTGAAAGTTATGACTGGATCAAGGCATTTGGCATTAAGTACGCAGTTGGCGTAGATGGAATTGCTCTCGTTCTTATTCTTATGACGGCGCTGCTGACACCAATTGTTGTGCTTGCGGGCTGGAATGAATCAGATAACGGGCGCTGGAGCACGAAGACTTTCTACATCTTAATTTTAGTTCTACAAACTATGTCATTTGGCGTATTTGCAGCAACAGATGTATTCCTCTTTTATGTCTTCTTTGAAGCGATGTTGGTCCCTGTGTACTTCCTTATAGGTGGATACGGAAGCGGAGAACGCACGGCAGCTGCTGTAAAATTCTTGCTGTATTCACTCTTTGGTGGATTACTGATGCTCGCATCAATCATTGGCTTATACGTTCTCTCTGGCGAACAAGGTGGGCACACATTTAATATCGCAGCACTTTCTCAACTTGAAATGAGTTCGACAACCCAGAACTTCTTATTCCTTGGTTTCTTTATTGCCTTTGCAATTAAGGCCCCATTATTCCCATTTCACACATGGTTACCAGATGCTGCAAAGTCAGCGACTCCGGGAACATCTGTACTTCTTTTAGGTGTTCTAGACAAAGTTGGAACCTTCGGAATGATTCGCTATTGCTTAGCGCTATTTCCTGAAGCAACGAAAACATTTACACCTTTAATAATCACGCTTTCGGTTATTTCAATTGTTTACGGTGCATTCCTTGCTATTAGTGCTAAAGATATCAAACGTTTGATTGCTTACACATCCATTTCGCACTTTGGTTTCATCACACTTGGTATTTTTGCAATGACAACACAAGCCCAGAGTGGTGCAACTTTGTATATGTTTAACCACGGCTTCTCAACTGCGGCACTCTTCTTAGTTGCAGGTTGGATGATTTCTCGTCGTGGATCTTCAACCATTGCTGACTTTGGTGGACTGCAACGTGTAACTCCTGTTATGGCGTGGTCATTTTTTATCGCTGGCATGTCAAGCTTGGCTTTACCAGGACTCTCAAGTTTCGTTAGCGAATTCTTAGTTCTTGTTGGAACTTTCACCCGCTATCCAGTTGCCGCAGTGATTGCAACATTTGGAATTGTTTTAGCAGCGCTATATATCTTGATTCCTGTTCAACGTGCATTGCATGGACCAACGACGCCAGGAAATGAAAACCTTAAAGATTTAAATCTTCGCGAAAAGATTGCAATCGCACCCGTTATTGCCGTAATTGTTCTTCTTGGTTTTTACCCAGCACCAGCGTTAAACATTATTAACCCAGCAGCGGCGCATGTTCTTACTCAAATGGGATTCACAGATCCAGTACCAACACATGGAGGCAAGTAAATGAGTGAATTCATCTCACCAACACTTTCATACTCACTGCTCTCTCCAATGTTGGTTGTTTTTGCCGGAGCAATCATCGGTGTATTAATCGAAGCCTTTGCATCTAAATCAGTACGTCCGATTGCTCAAGTCAGCGTCACTCTTGGCACACTTGTTCTTTCACTCGTTCAAGTGTGGAGAATTAGAAGCTCTGGATCTACAACTGCTGCGATGGGTTCTGTAATCATCGATGGCCCAGGAGTACTGCTTCAAGGATCAATTCTTGTCATTGCAATTATTTCGGTATTTCTTATTGCCGATACTGAAAATTTTGCAGCCGCCGCCGCTGCAATTCCTGGTTCCCCAGAAGAGCGCGAATCAATTGCTCGCGGTCAGCAAGTAACAGAAGTTTTCCCACTCACACTCTTTGCAGTCGCAGGAATGCTCTTATTCCCGGTTGCATCAGATTTGATTACGCTCTTTGTCGCACTCGAAGTTCTCTCATTGCCTTTGTATCTCATGGCAGGACTATCTCGTAGACGCCGACTTCTTTCACAAGAATCTGCACTGAAATACTTCTTATTAGGAGCATTCTCATCTGCATTCTTCTTATTTGGTGCGGCTTACCTTTACGGCTATTCAGGTTCAGTAACTTTTGCAGGGATCCGCGCAGCTGTAGTCGGCGGTACTGGAAACGATGTTTTCCTTCTTATCGGAATCGCATTCCTATCTATCGGACTGCTCTTTAAAGTTGGCGCAGTTCCTTTCCATGCATGGTCACCAGATGTGTATCAAGGTGCACCAACTCCTGTAACCGCGTTTATGGCAGCAGCGACAAAGGTTGCAGCCTTTGGCGCAATGCTTCGTATTTTTTACACATCTTTTGCGAATGCTGAATGGTCTTGGAGCCCATTACTTAATGGCATTGCAATTATCACCATGGTTTTTGGTTCACTTGTTGCAATTGCACAACGCGACGTAAAGCGCATGCTTGCTTACTCATCTATCGCTCACGCGGGTTTCTTACTCACCGGTGTCATTGCATTAAATAAGGCTGGCCTTGATGCAAGTATTTATTACTTATTTGCCTATGGCGTAGCAACAGTTGGCGCATTTGCTGTTGTCACACTTGTTCGAGATAACGCCGGCGAAGTCACCGATCTCAATCGTTGGGCTGGACTTGGAAAGCGTTCACCATGGGTTGCTACTTCGTTTGCAACATTTCTTCTTGCCTTTGCTGGTATTCCACTGACAAGCGGATTCATTGGAAAGTTCTCAATTTTCTCAGCAGCCTATGAAAGTGGTTCAAAGTCAGTAGTTATTGCTGGTGTTCTTTCCAGTGCGATTGCAGCGTTTTTCTACATTCGCGTAATTGTTTTGATGTTCTTCTCTGACCCACTAGAAGATGCAACCAGTGTTGTAATCCCTTCAGCGCTTACACGCATCACGGTTTTGTTCGCCGTTGTTGTCACAATCTTCCTGGGAGTCTTTCCATCTCCACTTCTTGATTTCATCAGTAACATCGCGATCTTCATCCGCTAATGGCATCACTTGGAATTCCTGAGATCTCGCCAGAGTTTGAGGCGCAACTCTCCGACGGGCTTGCACAAGTAGAAGATCGATTACGCGAACAAATTGTTGGTAAATACCCACTCGTTATTGAAACCTCTCGGCATCTTGTAGATGCAGGTGGAAAACGACTTCGCCCATTACTCACACTCATTGCATCTCATTACGGTGATCCAAAACGTTCAGAAGTAATTGATGCTGCAGTTGTCTGCGAATTAACTCACCTGGGTACTTTGTATCACGATGATGTAATGGATGAAGCGCCGCTTCGTCGCGGCGTAATGAGTGCCAATACACGTTGGACTAACTCTGTTGCTATCTTGACTGGAGATTATCTCTTTGCAAAAGTTTCGGATTTGCTGGCAGATTTAGGGCCCGAAGCTGTTCGCTTGCAAGCGCGAACATTTGAACGCCTTGTCATTGGGCAAATAATGGAGACTCAAGGAGCAAGTGCCGGAGTCGATGCTCTCGAGCACTATCTCAATGTTGTTGCAGATAAAACTGGATCTCTGATTGCCACTAGCGCACGTTTTGGCGCGCTTCTTTCAGGTGCACCTCGCGACATTATGGAAACACTTACAACCTTTGGCGAAAAGATGGGAGTTGCATTTCAATTAGCTGATGACGTCATTGATATTTCAAGTGAATCTTTTGAATCAGGTAAAACTCCTGGAACAGATTTACGTGAAGGAATTCCAACGCTTGTAACTCTAAATGTTATGAAATCACATGATTCAGCCGATGCTGAACTTCGTCATTTACTCAGTGGCCCCATTGAAGATGAAGCAACAGTGGCGCAAGTTTTACGCGAACTTCGTACTCATAAAGCACT
>JBEENC010000078.1:0-4208 GCA_041192285.1 Actinomycetota bacterium | reverse complement strand
AAACCAATGATTTTGCTTCCACTCTTCTGGGATCAATATGACAATGCACAACGTATGCACGAACTTGGCTTCGGTGTTCGCCTTGCGACTTATGCATTCACTGAAGCAGAAATGAACAGCGCTCTTGATTCGCTCTTAAGCGATGAAGCACTGGGCAAGAAGATGCGCGAAAATGCTGCGCAAATTCAAAGCCGCGATGGACTCGGTGTGGCATCTGCTCTCATTGAAAAAGTTGCACTCGCTCACAAATCTAAATAGAGATGCATCTATCTAAGGCACAGTGCCAAGCCCTGTTGCCGGCATCTCGCAGTGAGCTAATCAAGGCATGCTCAGATGTCTCTGTTGATTTTCCAATTTCTGATTCTGCAGGAATTCTTGTTTTTGATTTAGGAAATAAAAGCTTCGTCGCTCCTTATGTAAAAAACATAGAGATTCGGCGTGCACACTCAAAAGATGGTGTCACCGCGCAATTATTAAGTAACCCACTTCCCCATGGTTTGCGATCAACAATGAAGAGTGACTCCTTTTCACAGGAGCGATTTATCGCAGTAGATCAGAGCAATGAATCTGTAATTCTGGATGAATCTATTATCGTTAAATGGCAACTCACTGCTCAGAAATCACTAGGTGCACACAAGGAAGAGATACTCACCGAAAATGGGTTTGCCCACTTGCCAGAGTTGCTAGGCAACATCTATTGGGATGAAAAATTGTTAGCGAGCGTCAATAAATACATTCCAGGGACAACTGATGGTTGGACTTGGTGCGTGGATAAAGCAAAAGCAAACGATCTAGGTACATGGCTAATTAATTTGGCACAGTTAACGACAGAGATGCATCGCTGCCTTGAAGGTTTAATTCATGGAGATTTCCATGTGGGTCAGATTCTAAAAACAGGTCAGAGCGATCAACTCTGGGTGATCGACTTTGAAGGTGATCCACTTGCAACTGCTGAAGAAGCAATTGATCCACTTCGTGACGTGGCAAGTATGTGTGCATCTTTTTTCCACGTAGGAGCCGTCGCAATTAAATACGGTACAGATTCAGTGGTAATCAAAGAGTGGATAGTGCAAGCCGAATCAATCTTTACTGCAACATATTTTGAAGGAAATGGATTTGAAATCAAGGCACTGCATGCATTGATGCGCTCCCTTGAGAACCGCGAGTTAAAGTACGCCGATAAATACCTGCCGCAATGGCGTTATGCACCAGAGTTTGCCATCAGTTATATGGAAGAGTTGGGTTATGGATCCAATTAAATTTGGCGAAGATTTAGCTCGCAAAGCAGACCTTACTCACTCACTTGCAACACAGAAATTTCAGTGGCCAGTCCTTTCGGAGCAATCACTTGTGTTTATGGGCATGGGATCTTCTGCCTTTGCAGCGCAATCAATAGTCACGCGATTGCAAGCATGCGGAGCTAATGCGACGTTTACGCTTTCAAGTAACCCGACTCCCCCGCAGGCAAACACATCAAAAACTCTCATTGCAATTTCTGCCACAGGAAACTCTGTGGAAACAAATGCGGCTTTTGATGCAGCGGATGGCTTTAAGGAAAAAATTTGGGTAACAAATTCTGTTGCCCGCGGTTCTCGCACTGTTGCCATGAATGCAGGAGCAGAAACTGGCGGCGTTGCATCCCTTTCCTATTTAGCCACGCACGTCGCTTTACTGCGTTTGCATGAATCGCTGGGCCACATCAATGGTCTAGAAAAATCAATTGACTTAGCCGCAGATGCAATCGCCGATATTTACTCTCGTAAAGAGATGTGGCTACCAGAATTGATTAACCATATTAAATCCCCAGCCGGTTCGTATTACATCGCACCTGCTGATCGTTTCTGTAATGCACAGCAGAGTGCATTGATGATGCGAGAATCTCCACGCTTACCTTCGGTTCCTTGCGAAACTGGCGACTGGAGCCATATCGATGTGTATCTGACCAAGACACTGGATTATCGTGCGATTTTATTTCCTGGATCGGAATGGGAAGACCAATTATTTAAGTGGACGCAAGAGCGAGGAACGAAGGTACTTACTATCGGATTTGATCATCCACACGCAACTTCGTCGCTTCGATATAAAAATGATTCTGATCCGCTTGTGCGTTTACTCGCTGAAACTACTTTTGCTGAAATTCTGGCCCAGCATCTGTGGGTTACAGCTTGATCATGTATTGAACGTAATCATTATTTTTTGTCATTGAGTCATACAAATAACGCGCAGTTTCGTTTCCGGCCTTAGTCTGCCAATACATGCACCCAGCGCCCAGCGCGATTGCGTGATCTTTAACGTGATCAATTAGTGCTCGGCCAACGCCTTTGCCACGAGCCTCGGGAATAGTAAATAAGTCTTCAAGGTATAACTCGCCAACTTCTTCCCACGTTGATTGGCGCAACATGGCATGGGCAATGCCAACAATCTTTCCATCTTCTTCTGCAACGAAACCAGTGAAGACATGACTAGAGTCAAAAAATCTATCCCACGTTAAATCAGTTGTGTGATCTGGAAGTGATGTCTCATAGAAAACTAAATATGCCTGCCACAGTGGATTCCACTGCTCTCGATCTGATTTTTCTATATTACGAATATTCACGTGGTGGTTTTTTCTTAAAGAATTTTCGTGGGTCTGCTTTTTTTACTTCACCTCGTGCGCGATCAAGAAAACGTTCTGCCCA
Organism: Actinomycetota bacterium; assembly: GCA_041192285.1. Classification (GTDB taxonomy): domain Bacteria; phylum Actinomycetota; class Actinomycetes; order Nanopelagicales; family Nanopelagicaceae; genus Planktophila. The sequence goes on along the minus strand of JBEENC010000078.1, from coordinate 1,530 downwards.
TACAAATTCACCAGCTAGAACGAGCAATCCTGCAAATATAAATGGCAACGTAAAGGGACCGGGAAGTACAACCAACAAGCCACCGATAATCATGAGAGTGCCACCGAATACCAGGGCAATCACTTTGCGAACGGGCTTAGGAACGCTCTTCCATGCTTTACGAAGTGCCATGCCCGTATTCTATTTGTAGAATGGCTCTGATGCTAATAGTTTTGCCTTATGACACGAGTGGCTGCTTGCCAGATCTCATTGAGTATTGAAAACCCTAATGGCAATATTTCTCATGCAAATCAAGGGATATCCGAAGCAATTTCGCAAGGTGCCCAGATTATTGTGTTACCCGAATTAACAAATTCAGGGTATGTATTTACTTCAGTTTCAGAAGTCCAAGAACGAAGCACAACCCTTGATGGCGAGATAATTAAAAATTGGATAGAAATCGCCCATAAGAATGATGTTGTAATTGTGGCGGGGTTAGCACTCTCAGTTCAATCACGTTTATATAACGCATCAGTGATTATCGATAAGAGTGGATTGCTGGGTTGGTATGCAAAGGCGCACCTATTCGGCGAGGAGCACCAATTCTTTAAATCTGGAGAAAAGCCACCACTCGTTGTAAATACAGCACATGGCCGCATCGCAACGATGGTTTGCTATGACGTTGAATTTCCAGAGTGGGTACGCCTTGCCATGCTTGATCGCGCAGCACTACTAGCGGTGCCAACTAATTGGCCGAACTTAGGCCAACTCATCCATGGAACACCGATGGAAGTAGTTCGGGTGCAGGCTGCAGCCTCTGTTAACAAAATGGTCGCAGTGGCTGCGGATAGATCTGGAGCAGAACGTGGCCATTCATGGATTTCATCCTCACTCATCACAGATTTTGAAGGCAACATCAAAGCAATTGCCAATCGCGAATCAGAGGCCGATGTACAGGTATTGGTTGCAGATGTTGAATTACCAACTGATACATCAATTACCCCAAAAAACGATGTGCGCAAAGATCGCCAACCTGATTTATACAGCGGAATCCTGAAGTACTAAGACAACCATGCGCGAAGTAATTACTCACATTAACAAAGGTGCCGACTCTCCGGCTCGTGTATTACCCGCCGAGCGCACGGCACTTCGAATCGCTGCTATTCAAGAGCCGTGGCATGGCAGTATTGAAAAGCAAAAGGCTGAGATTACAGCCACTGTGCAAGCAGCAAGTGAGTTTGCACCTGACTTAATTATTCTGACCGAACTCTCTTTGTATCCATATGTCTGCACTCGACCAGATGCACAGGCAGATTTTGTTCCAGAAAAGCTAGATAAAAATGGCATGAGTGTTTCTTTTGCAACAGAACTAGCACGTTCATCTGGTGCGCACGTTCTTATTTCACTCTATGAAGATGCTGGAGATAAGAAATACAACGCTGCTGTCACAGTTGCCCCACATGGCGAGATTGTTTTAAAGACCCGTAAGACTCATATTCCAGTCACTGCTGGGTACTACGAAGATAAGTACTTTGCAGAAGGTGACTCATC
>JBEENC010000077.1:0-4237 GCA_041192285.1 Actinomycetota bacterium | reverse complement strand
AATTGCGAACTTTTTAATAGGGAGATATCACCTCGAACGATTAATGCAATCGGTGGGCATGCTAAATCTTCAAGTGTGTCGGGCCACTCCTCTGTGCTTGGATAAATAAATTCCGAACCAGTTGCGCCTATTTTTTCCAAGATTTGCTCTGCCGAGATTGAACGAACCCTTGTAATAACTCGCTCATACTTAATTGGGTCATAACCTTTGCCAATTATTTTTTCTACTACAGCGCCGGCGCCGAATTCAATTATTTCCCTGGACCAAAATGCTGAGCCCCCTTCGATCGCATCGAATAATCTGGCACGTGCCTCAATTTCTGTGCTCACATTTCTATCCCTTCTCGTAATCCATGTGCTTCTTGTACATCTTCTAAAGTGGGACGGGGATGACCTTTCATATCTGCAAGCGTCCAAGAAACCCGCATTACTTTGTGTAGGCCGCGCGCTGTTAAATGTTCGCGATCAAGTTCGTCATGCAAAAAATTCATTGCACTTCTCTCGCTTTGATATGTAGTTCGTAGCGCGCGTGAAGGTATTTGTGAATTCACTTTCCAGGCTTCCCGAGTAAAACGAGTCGCAGCAATTTCGCGGGCTGCAATGACGCGTTCTCGAATGAGTGCACTTGATTCGCCTAGTTCTGTGCGCGCCATATCAACACGGCCAACAGGATCTACTTGCACTCGTAAATCAATTCGATCCATGAGTGGGCCAGATAGTTTTCCTAAGTATCTACGCACTTGAACAGATGTACAGGTGCAGCCTCTGCCGCGACCGGCAAACTTTCCACATGGACATGGATTTGCTGCAAGAACTAATAAGAAGCGAGCGGGAAATGTCATATTTCCAATTGAACGTGCGATAGAAATAGTTCCTGATTCAAGTGGTTGCCGAAGCGCATCTAATATTCCAGGTCCACATTCAGGTGCCTCGTCAATAAATAAAACACCGTGATGAGCCAAAGAACATGCACCTGGTCTAATGACGTGCGAACCACCGCCGACCATTGCAACGCGAGTTGCACTGTGATGAGGAGCAACAATCGGTGCTGTCAATGAAAGTGGTGAACGAGATGTGAGAGCTCCAGCAATTGAATGCACTGCTGTTACTTCAAGTGCTTGGTCAATTGTCAGTGGCGGTAATATCGTTGGGATTCGATCGGCAATCATTGTTTTGCCCGCGCCGGGCGGTCCTATAAGTAATAAATGATGGCCACCGGTGGCTGCAATTTCGGCAGCACGACGTGCAAGTGGTTGGCCTGCAACGTCGGAAAAATCGTGTACATCATCAACATCAAAGTGCAAATTTAATTCGGGATGTTCTTCACGATTTCCTGTGCGCAACCATCGCAAGACCTCCCTTAAATGCGACATCCCAATTACCTTCATATGCGTCATGAGTTCTGCTTCAGCTAAGTTTTCTAGTGGCACAACTGCTATTAATACTCCAGCACTATAGGCCGCCATCAGTGAAGGTAATACTCCGCGAATTGAACGTATAGCTCCATCGAGTGCAAGTTCACCTAGAAAAACAGTATCTGCATGAGATTCCTTAGGAATCGTTCCGTTTGCTGCAAGTAATGCGATGGCTATTGATAAATCAAAACTAGAACCACTCTTGGGTAACCATGCTGGCGAGAGCGAGACGGTTACTTTTTTATTTGGCCATGTTTCTAGACAATTAACAAGGGCTGCACGGACTCGATCACGTGATTCAGAGAGTGCGGTATCAGGTAACCCCAAGAGTGCATACATTGGTAGGCCATCGGCGATGTCTGCCTCAACAGTTACTAGTGAACCTGACAATCCTTGCAGTGCGATTGCATAACACTGACCCAAACTCAGAGCACACCAGCACGGTATTCAATGCTAAATGTTCCATCTGTAGCAATTAATACTGCTGCTACGTCGATGGCGTAATCACATCCAAAACACTTATGAGTCACAAGCCAAGCAAGTGCCAAGCGCTGCATGCGATGAGCTTTTTCATTATTAATTGCTTCGAATGGATGACCAAATGCAACCGAAGAACGTGTCTTGACCTCAATAAAGGAGAAAACTCCTTTACCCGACAATGCGACAATATCTATTTCACCCTCTCGGATGCGCCAGTTTCTTTCAATTATTTCGTAGCCGTGTGCAAGTAAATATTCAGAGGTTTTTTCTTCGCCAAAGGCGCCGATACTTTGATTGCTACTCTTCTTTTTTGTGGACTCATTCATGATGCGCACAGAATAAATAAGCGGGACGACCGCTTTGCGCTTACTTACAGAGTGTGTGAATTAAGCCTTCTTGTTGATAAGGGCTGCAATGTTTGAAAATGAACGTCTATGTTCTATGCACGGGCCGTGTGCGTTCAGGGCTTTAGTGTGAGAAGCGGTGATATAGCCCTTGTGCTTGGCAAATCCATATTCCAGAAAAGTAGTATCTAACTCACGCATAATCCGATCACGAGTAACTTTGGCAATTATCGATGCTGCACTGATGCAGTGGGCTACTTGATCTCCTTTCCACACAGCCAAGTTCGCAATTCCAAGTCCATCAATTGCATATCCATCAGTTAAAACATATGCCGGAGTAATTGTTAGACCCTGCACCGCTCTGCGCATTCCATCTAAATTAGCCGCGTGCACTCCCCGAGAATCTACTTCGGCCGCAGAAACAATAATTGTTGAGATTGCCGCAGCTTTTTGAATCAGTAATTCATATAAATCTTCTCGCTCTTTTTCGCTCACATCTTTTGAGTCACGTACTGCTGCAAGGTCTTGCGCAAATGGATCGTGCAAGATAACGGATGCGATAACTAGTGGTCCTGCACATGCACCGCGTCCTGCTTCATCTACGCCAGCAAGAGGAGAAATTCCCGCACCGATTAATTGTGACTCGATTGCAGCCATAGGAAAACTATTTCAAAACAGGTATTGATGGGACGATTTTGGCATTATCAAATGGCCAAATCACACCAAATACTCGACCAGTCACACGAGACAGTGGTACTTGTCCTTTGTTGATGTCATCTTGGTGGTAACGAGAGTCAGCGCTTGCTCCACGATGATCACCCATTACCCAAATTTTACCGGGCTTAACTCTGATATCAAAAGTTATATCACTGGGTCTATTGCCTTTGAAAATATAAGGCTCATCAACTAGTTTGCCATTTATCTTTAGTTTCTTCTTTGAGCAACAAACAATGTGATCTCCTGCAACGCCAATGACGCGCTTTACGAGATATTGCTTCGCTGGGTTTGGCAGTACGCCAACTAACACGAGTCCATCTTTAATCTTTGCCATGAGAGTTGATTGCACAGAATCGTCTGCTTCTGGAAGCCAAGACGCAGGATCTCGAAATACGACAACATCTCCGCGATTGATTTTGCCCGACATAAATGGAAGTTTATTAACAGCTACACGATCATTGATCTGAAGTGTGTTCTCCATCGAACCTGATGGAATATAGAAAAATTGAACGAGGAAAGATTTAATAAAAAGGGAGACTACAAGAGCAACAAGAAGAAGTATTGGGAGCTCCCGAATGAGGGATCCCTTGCGAAACATGTATGAAAACTTATGCTTGCTCGGTTGGTGTTTCTTCGGCAGCAACTTCTTCTACAGCGGCTTCAACAACAACTTCTGCAACTGGAGTTTCTATAACTGCTTCAACATCTGGTTCTGCAACAACGGCCGCAGCAAGTGCTACAGGAACAATTGGTTCTGGTGTTGAAAGGATTCCGTCGCCGTAACCTTCAACGCCATCGCGCTTTTCGCGAATCTTTGCAGCCTTACCGCGAAGATCACGTAGGTAATACAACTTGGCGCGACGTACATCGCCTTTCTTAACAAGTTCGATTTTTTCGATAACTGGAGTGTGTACTGGGAAAGTACGTTCTACTCCAACACCGTAAGAAACTTTGCGGATTGTAAATGTTTCGCGAACGCCATCTCCTTGACGGCGCATAACGATTCCTTGGAAGACCTGAATACGACTCTTGCTACCTTCGACTACGCGTACGTGAATCTTGAGCTCATCACCAGCACGAAATTGTGGGATGTCTTTGCGCAGCGATGCTGCATCTACGGCGTCAAGTACGTTCATGATTTCCTCAGCTAATTCATATATCGGTACAGAGTGCTGTACAGGAGACGTATCTTGCCACATGAGCGTGGCCAAGTGAAAATCGGCTATAGACCGAGCGTATTTTTCAGGATCTGATGCAGATGTGGTCCAGCGGTCAGGACGAA
>JBEENC010000076.1:0-4242 GCA_041192285.1 Actinomycetota bacterium | reverse complement strand
GGACAATTGATGTTTTATGGTCCTGGCGCCGGCGGTGCCCCTACTGCAAGTGCAATTTTGGGAGATGTTGTTGCGGTCGCACGACATCGAGTCAGCGATTCAGTGGGACCACGCGAAAGCGATTATGCCGATCGTGCAATTGCTCCAATTGGTGATACAAAAACACAATTTCTTATTCGTTTAAATGTTGCTGATAAGCCAGGTGTTTTAGCTGCTATTGCTCAAGTATTTGCTAAAGAAGGCGTATCAATTCAAACGGTTCGCCAATCAGGTCGTGGAAATGATGCTGAACTTATTGTTGTAAGCCACGGCGCCACTGAAGAAGCACTTAGTTCAACAGTCAGTGCGTTATCAAAGATGGACATTGTTACTAAAGTTGAAAGTGTTCTTCGAGTATTGGGATCGCAATCCTGATGTCAATTTTTTTTCGCAGACCAGGAGCGCATCAATGGCGCGGCGTGATAAATGAATATCGCCATCGTTTGCCTGTTTCAGATCAGACTCCTGTAATTACCCTCAATGAAGGTGGCACACCACTTATCCATGCAGCGTATCTATCTGAGTTGTTGAAAAATAATGTGTGGATTAAGTATGAAGGATTAAATCCAACAGGATCATTTAAAGATCGCGGCATGACAATGGCAATTTCTAAAGCAGCCGAAAATGGATCCAAAAGTGTCATCTGTGCTTCTACTGGTAATACTTCGGCATCTGCTGCAGCGTACGCGGTTAAAGCCGGAATGGTTCCTGCAGTTCTTATTCCTAAAGGCAAAATTGCACTTGGAAAATTAGCACAAGCTGTTGCACATGGTTCAAAAATTTTGCAGGTAAATGGAAACTTCGACGATTGCTTAACACTTGCGCGCGAGTTATCTGAAAATTTTCCAGTCGCACTCGTTAACTCAGTTAATCCTTACCGAATCGAAGGACAGAAGACAGCATCCTTTGAAGTAGTCGACGCGCTCGGTGATGCACCAGATATTCACGCTCTGCCAGTTGGTAATGCAGGAAATATCACTGCATATTGGAAGGGCTACAAGGAATATCGCTCTGACCGTATGAGTTCACAATTGCCAGCAATGTGGGGATTTCAAGCAGCAGGATCTGCACCAATTGTTAAGGGAAAAATAGTTAAGAATCCAAATACGATTGCAACAGCTATTCGAATTGGCAATCCAGCATCATGGCAGCAAGCCATAGATGCGCGTGACTCTTCTGGTGGAGTAATTGATGCTGTTACAGATAGAGAAATTCTTTCTGCCTATCACCTGATTGCATCCAAAGAAGGAATCTTCGTTGAACCTTCATCCGCTGCTGGTTTAGCAGGACTTATTAAGTATCAAAAGGCCGGGAAACTTCCAAAGAATAAAACAATTGTTATTACCGTAACTGGCCATGGATTAAAAGATATTCCGTGGGCACTAGAAGACGCCAAGAAACCTGTTGTTGTACCAGTAAGTGTTAAAGCTGCGGCAAAAGCGTTAGGTCTTTTACACAATGGCTAAACCAACTTTTCGCGCAAACACTGTACAAATTCAAGTACCAGCAACTAGTGCAAATTTAGGTCCTGGTTTTGATTCACTCGGTTTAGCACTCGGTATGCACGATCGCTACGTTGCACAAATTCTGGATGATCCAGGGTTAGATATTGATATTTCTGGCGAAGGCGCTGATGTTTTGCCACGCACAGATAAAAATTTGCTTGTTAAGGCAATGTATAAAGGTTTTAAATACTTGGGTGGCGAACCAAAGGGTGTTGCCATTCGAGCTCTGAATATGATTCCTCATGGGCGCGGCTTAGGTTCCTCTGCAAGTGCAATTGTTGGTGGATTAATGTTGGCTCGATCTCTTGTATTAACAGGAGAAGAGAAAATGAGTAATGAAGATTTACTTAATCTTGCAACAGAGATGGAAGGTCATCCAGATAATGTTGCCGCCGCTCTCTTCGGAAGCGCAACGATTGCCTGGACCGAAGATCAACGTGGCAAGAACATTGCACGTGCTGTACAAATTCATGTAGACCCACGCATTAGTGCGATTGCATTTATTCCAGAAGGCGCAGTTGCAACGTCAAAGGCTCGCAAACTCCTTCCAGAGAGCATCGCTCATGCAGATGCAGCAGCCAACACAACTCGTGGAGAATTACTTGTGCATGCACTGGCTTCACGACCAGATTTATTATTCATTGCAACACAGGACTTCATTCATCAAAAATTTCGTCAAGAGGCAATGCCTAAATCTTTTGCGCTACTAAATAAATTACGCAGTGCTGGCGTTGCCGCATTTATTTCTGGAGCAGGCCCAACAGTCCTAGCTCTTCACAATGGTGATGCCAATGAGATTGCTGAATTGCAGCGAGCAGCTGGTTCAGCCTTTGAGGTTAAAGCCTTGAATATTTGTACTACTGGAGCGGGAATTATCGCTTAATTTCGAATTTGTAGACTCTGGCGCCTCGGTGCTACCCTTATGGCATCTGATCAGCCGGCTCTAGATAATCGGTGCAAGATTTTTTCAGATAAATAAATCACTCGCTCCTTTTGGGCAATCCTTAAGGCCATTACTGAAATGAAAACAATGACAGAAAAAGAACCAATACGTTCAGACAGCCCAGAGTTAAATGCAATGTCTCTTCCGAAACTTAAGGAAGTAGCTTCGCAACTCGGTATTGAAGGGGCTCCTAAACTAAAGAAAGATGCTCTTGTTCAGGCAATTGCTGATTTACAAGCAGCCAACAGAGAAGCAGCGAAAGCAGAACGCGAAGCTCGTCGCGAAGCGCGCAATAATCGCAATAAGAAAGACGCGCCACGCGATTCAGATTCCAATGATGATTCAGATTCCGACGGTGATTCGCCAAGCAACCGCGGTGATCGTTTTGATCGCAATGACCGTGGGCGCGGACGCGGACGTGATCGCGGACGTGATCGCAATCGCGATCGTGGAAACCGTGAAGAACGTGAACCAGTACTTTCAGAAGATGACGTACTACTTCCAGTGGGCGGTCTTCTAGACATTCTTGAAAGCTATGCATTTATTCGTACAGGTGGTTATTTACCTGGACCAAATGATGTGTATGTATCACTTCAGCAAGTACGTAAATACGGACTTCGCAAAGGTGATGTCGTCACAGGTCAGGTTCGCCAACCAAACGAAGGTGAACGCCGTGAAAAATTTAACGCACTCATTGTGTTAGACACAATCAACGGATCGAATCCTGATGAAGTGCGCGATCGCGTTGAATTCAACAAACTAGTTCCGCTATATCCACAAGAGCGTTTACGCCTTGAAACAGAACCAAACATTTTGACCACTCGTGTTATTGATTTGATCTCACCTATTGGTAAGGGTCAACGCGGACTTATTGTTTCTCCACCAAAAGCTGGAAAGACAATGGTTTTGCAAGCAATTGCTAATGCGATTACAACAAATAACCCAGAGTGTCACTTAATGGTGGTTCTAGTAGATGAGCGTCCAGAAGAAGTTACAGATATGCAACGCTCCGTAAAAGGCGAAGTTATTGCCTCAACATTTGATCGACCAGCCGATGACCACACAACAGTTGCTGAGTTAGCAATTGAACGCGCAAAGCGTCTTGTCGAACTTGGCCACGATGTAGTTGTGCTCCTTGATTCGATTACACGACTAGGTCGTGCATACAACATTGCAGCTCCTGCATCAGGTCGAATTCTCTCTGGTGGTGTGGACTCAGCAGCTTTGTATCCACCAAAGAAGTTCTTCGGTGCCGCTCGTAATATTGAAGATGGTGGTTCACTCACAATTCTTGCAACAGCACTCGTTGATACAGGCTCTCGTATGGATGAAGTTATCTTCGAAGAGTTCAAGGGAACTGGAAACATGGAACTTATTCTTGATCGCCGTATGGCAGATAAGAGAATCTTCCCTGCAGTTAATGTTGTTGCCTCTGGTACTCGTAAAGAAGAAATTCTTATGGGAAGCGAGGAACTTAATATTGTATGGAAACTTCGTCGTGTATTACATGCACTCGAACCACAACAAGCACTCGAATTACTCCTTGAAAAGATGAAGGGCACTAAGTCCAACGTTGAGTTCTTAATGCAGATCCAGAAGACAACTGTCGGACCAGGATCTGAAGGATAAGTTCACGCTCAAATTTTTAAATACCCACCCAATGGGGTTAACCTTTAGCCCTAATAACCGCCCCGTCTGGTTCACGTGAAAATCACGACCCAGACACGAAAGAGGAAATAAAATGAAGTCAGAGAT
>JBEENC010000075.1:0-4439 GCA_041192285.1 Actinomycetota bacterium | reverse complement strand
CAAAGACACCTCTGCGTATTGAGTGTTTTGATATTTCAAATATTTCCGGGACTTCAGTTGTGGCTTCCATGGTTGTATTTGAAGATGGAGTTGCTAAGAAAAGTGATTATCGCAGATTCATTATCGATACAACAGATGGGTTTGACGATACGCGTGCGATGCATCAAGTGATCACTCGCAGATTAAAGAGATTACTCAATGATCGAGTTGTAGATAGCGCCGAGATAATCCAAGCTGGCGGAAAGGTAAGTAAGTTTGCTTACCCTCCTCAATTGATTGTGGTCGATGGTGGCGCGCCTCAAGTCAGTGCTGCTCAACGAGCAATGAATGAGTTAGGAATTGCAGATATTGCTTTATGTGGTCTAGCAAAACGTTTAGAAGAAGTGTGGGTGCCAGAACAGACTGATCCAATCATTCTGCCGCGCACCAGTGAAGGACTTTATTTGTTACAACGAATTCGTGATGAGGCCCATCGATTTGCAATTTCTTTCCATAGATCACGGCGGTCAAAAGTTATGCTGGAATCAATTCTTGATGAGATAGAGCAATTAGGACCTAGTCGTCGAAATGCTTTGCTTGAACGCTTTGGTTCAGTTGCAGCACTCAAGAAAGCAACTCTTCAAGATTTAGCTATGACTCCGGGTATCGGAGAGAAAATTGCCGCGATAGTTTATGAATTCCTATCTACGGCGCATTCCACAAAAATTGACATGGCTACAGGCTCCATTGAAGATGCTTGACAGGTAGGCAAAGATACGAGCATGAGTAAAGAAGTTTTGATTCTGACCGGAATGTCGGGTGCGGGTCGTTCTACCGTGGCTCACGCTCTGGAAGATCTGGGTTGGTATGTCGTTGATAACTTACCGCCAACTTTGCTATCAGATCTGATCAGCCAAGGATTGCAATCTGAAATAAATGCGTTAGCCGTTGTTGTAGATGTACGTGGCGGAAAGTTCTTTGACGAACTAGCGTCTTCATTGTCCCATCTCAAAGAATCCGGAACTAATTTTCGCGTTGCTTTCCTTGATGCAACGGATCAAGCGCTGGTTCAAAGGTTTGAATCAACTCGCAGACCTCATCCACTGCAGGGTTCGGGTCGAATAGTCGATGGCATCGCTGCAGAGCGCCAAAAGCTGCAGGAACTTTTGGCACAAGCTGATGTCGTAATAGACACATCCAATTTAAATGTTCATCAATTAGAAAAACGAACAGCCGAGATATTTGCTCAAGGTCTCACCCAGTCCGTCAGAGTAAATGTGCTCTCATTTGGTTACAAGTACGGTATTCCAGTTGATGCAGATCTTGTCTTGGATTGTCGTTTCATACCCAACCCACATTGGATCCCAGAGCTGCGACCACTCTCTGGTTTGGATGAAAAAGTGAAATCAACAGTTTTATCAAACCCAGGTGTTGGTGAATTCGTTAATACCTATGTGTCACTTATCCAACAGATGCTGCCAGGATATTTGCGCGAAGGTAAAAAATATCTCACAGTTGCCATTGGTTGCACAGGCGGAAAACACAGAAGCGTTTCGGTAGCACGCGAAATTGCAGACAAATTAGATGGAGATGTCGCAGGACTGACAATTAGTGCGCATGCTTCACATCGCGATGTTGGACGTGAATGAGTTCGCTAGTTAATCCACGCGTAGTGTGTTTGGGTGGGGGACATGGCCTTGCAGCAACGCTTGCAGCGGTTCGTAAGTTAACAACGCAGATAACAGCAATTGTTACCGTTGCTGACAATGGTGGTTCCAGTGGACGCTTGCGTGAAGAATTTCCTATCTTTCCCCCAGGAGATTTACGAATGGCGCTTGCTGCATTATGTGCAGATGATGAATGGGGCAGAAGCTGGGCAGATATTTTGCAGTATCGGTTTACAAGCGATGGTCCTCTCAATGGTCACGCTGTTGGCAATCTTTTGTTGGCAGCGCTATGGGATCGAGACGAGGATCCCGTAGTTGGTTTGGACCGTGTTGCCGCATTATTAAAAGTTGTTGGACGAGTGTTGCCGATGGCAGCATCGCCACTAGATATCGAAGCAATTTTTGAAAATTCGGGAATCTTGCAAAGGGTGCAAGGCCAAGTTCAAGTTGCTACTGCTCAAGGAAAATTAAAATCACTCCACTTAGTTCCGGATAATCCAACTGCGTTGCCTGTGGCTGTACAGGCGATTGAGCAAGCCCAATGGATCACAGTTGGTCCGGGATCTTGGTTTTCTAGCGTTCTTCCACATTTTTTAGTTGCCGAACAACGTGTAGCCCTTGCACATAGTGGTGCTAAGAAAATAATTATTCTAAACTTGGACTCACATCCCAATGCGCCAGCCGATGAATTCGCTGGAAATACACCTGTAGAACATCTAGAAATGCTTCGTACATACGCACCTGATATGAAAATTGATCATGTTTTAATTGATGAATCTGAAATAGAAGATGGGCAGAGGCTTCAACTACTCGTTGAGAGTTTTGGGGGTTCACTGCACATTGCAGATCTGCGTCAATTACCAGGAAGTCTTCATCACGATGTGAAAAAACTAGTATCTGCTTTGAGCCACATCATGGACAAATCTAGGGTTGGATAAGCACATGGCAATGACAGCAGCGGTAAAAGATGAACTCAGTCGTTTGGCGATAACAAAGCCATGCTGCCGCAAGGCCGAAGTCTCTTCCCTTCTTCGTTTTGCCGGGGGATTACATATCGCAGCAGGTAAAATTGTTATCGAAGTTGAGTTAGACACTGCTCAAAGTGCACGTCGATTGCGAAAAGATATCTCTGATATTTATGGTCACGAAAGTGACCTGGCGGTTCTTTCTTCAAGTGGATTGCGTAAAGGTTCACGCTACGTTGTTCGCGTAATTAACGAAGGTGATGCACTTGCTCGCCAAACTGGTTTAGTTGATGCTAATTCACGCCCTGTTCGCGGACTTCCACCACAAGTTGTATCTGCTGCGATTTGTGATTCAGAGGCAGCATGGCGAGGTGCATTTATAGCTCATGGTTCTTTGACTGAACCAGGCAGGTCATCTTCTCTTGAAATTACATGTCCAGGTCCAGAGGCGGCACTTGCGCTAGTTGGCGCGGCACGTCGCTTGGGAATAGTGGCCAAAGCGCGCGAAGTACGTGGTGTTGATCGTGTGGTTATTCGAGATGGTGATGCTATTGGGGTTTTGCTCACGCGCCTGGGCGCACACGAAAGTGTTCTTGCCTGGGAAGAACGAAGAATGCGCCGTGAAGTTCGAGCAACAGCAAATCGTTTGGCTAATTTTGATGACGCAAATTTACGTCGTTCTGCGCGGGCTGCAGTTGCAGCATCTGCGCGCGTATCTCGTGCAATGGAAATTCTTGGACCAACGATTCCAGATCATTTAAAGGAAGCAGGAGAGTTGCGCATTAGTCATGGTCAAGCAAGTCTGGAAGAACTAGGTTCACTCGCAGTTCCACCAATGACCAAAGATGCTATTGCTGGAAGAATTCGCCGATTGCTTGCAATGGCAGACAAACGAGCGGGCGAATTAGGGATTCCCGATACTGAAGCTGGGTTATCGCCAGATTTATTGAACTAAATAGGCGCACGTTCTTCTCTACTTTTAAGTAATAACGCTCTGCTGATAGAGTTCAGTCATACCCCAGCGTTGTGGTGCACGAGGGTCATTTTTCAAGGCTCGTATTAATTGGGCCCCCTAACAAGCGAGGAACACAGATGATTAACGTTGGAATTAATGGATTTGGTCGTATTGGCAGAAACTTTTTTCGCGCAAGCCTGAATAATCCAAATATCAATATCATAGGAATCAATGACCTTACAGATAACGCAACTCTTGCGCATCTGTTGAAATATGACTCAATTTTGGGTCGCCTTGGTTTAGAAGTTACACACACTGCTGACACTCTTACCGTTGGCGGTAAAGTAATCAAGGTTTTTGCAGAGCGAGATCCTGCTAATTTGCCATGGAAGTCAATAGGCGCCGACGTTGTAGTCGAATCCACTGGAATTTTCACAAAAGCGGCGGATGCTCAGAAGCACATAACAGCTGGGGCGAAGAAAGTAATCATCTCAGCTCCTGCAACTGATGAAGACATCACAATTGTCATGGGTGTTAATCATGAAAAATACGATCCCACGACACATAACATTATTTCCAATGCGTCATGCACAACTAACTGTTTAGCTCCAATGGCAAAAGTTCTGAATGATAATTTCGGAATCGTTCGTGGATTAATGACAACCGTTCATGCATATACAAATGATCAGGTTATTTTGGACTTCCCACATAAGGACCTACGCCGGGCACGAGCCGCAGCAACAAATATCATTCCAACGTCAACTGGAGCTGCAAAGGCAATCAGCCTTGTTCTTCCAGAACTCAAAGGAAAGCTAGATGGTTACGCTCTTCGCGTTCCAGTCCCAACGGGTTCGGTAGTAGATCTATCAGTTG
>JBEENC010000074.1:0-4453 GCA_041192285.1 Actinomycetota bacterium | reverse complement strand
ATCACCTTCTTCACCGCTTGTGCGAAGCGATCGCCACGATCTGCATAATTCGTAAATTGATCCATAGATGCGCACGCTGGTGCTAATAGAACGGTGTCTCCTTCAACAGCGAATTCACGCGCCGCCGCAACTACATCTTCCATCAAAGAGTTTTCTGCAGATCCAACGTGATATCCAGCAGGTGTATCAATTTCCAGAATTGCTACATGTGGCGCATTTTCTCGAAGCGCCTTAGCGATAAGTGATTTGTCTTCGCCAATAAGTACTGCTGCTTTAATGCGCTTGCTGCAACGCTTAACTAATTCATCCATACGAGCGCCCTTAGCAAGGCCTCCAGCAATCCACACAACAGATAGCGCCGACATAATCGATGCACTTGCTGCATGTGGATTCGTTGCTTTGGAGTCATCAATCCACGTAATGCCGTCAGAACTTAGAACTTCTTCAATTCGATGGCGCCCGGGAGTAAAAGAAACAAGTGCGCTTCTAATACTTTCGTGATTAATCCCCGCAGCTCGTGCTAACCCCGCTGCTGCAAGTGCGTTTGAAACATTGTGCGGAACAGTGGGTTTGATTTCGTTAAGTTCGCATATCATCACTGCTTCTTGTGGATCTGCCACAAAAGCACGATCAACTAGAAGTTCTTCTACAACTCCGATTTCACCTGGTCCTGGTGTATCTAAAGTGAAGAAAACTTTTCTGCCCTTCCAGTGAACAGAGCGTTTTACGATTTCTGAATCATCAGCATTGAGTATTCCCGTGGAGCTTGAATCGAGAAGTGAAATCTTCGTGCGTGCATACTCTTCAAAATCTCCATGCCAATCAGTGTGATCATCTGCAATATTTAGAAGTGCACTGGCGGTGAATTGAGCGTTTTTCATCCAATGAATTTGAAATGATGAAAGTTCAAGGACTAGAACATCGTATTTTTCTTTACTCTCGACGGCATCGATAACTGTGTCGCCAACATTTCCGCATGCAATCGCGTGTAATCCACCTGCGCGCATGGCTGCTGCTGCCATTTCAACGGTAGTTGTTTTGCCATTTGTGCCACTCAGTGCGAACCAACGTTGATGTGGCGACTCTTCTTTTTTGATCATCCAGGCGAAATCAATTTCATTCGTGATTGCTACGCCAGCTCCATCTAATTTGTGAATTAATGGATGGCTTGGTTTCCATCCGGGTGAAACTACAACGCTCTCCCATTCGCTCACATCGACATCATTGGTGAGCAGAGTTGTAAAGGCACTGTCTTCGATCTTTTTATCATCGGCGATGGCAATATGTGCTCCGCGACGCGTTAAAGAATTTGCCAGGGCGGTTCCAGTTACGCCCCCACCCAAAATTAGTATTCGACTCTTAGAAAAATTAAGTGGCATATAAAACTACTTAAACGCTTACCCATTGTGCATAAAACAGACCCAAGCCGAGGGCAACGCTTAATCCAGCAATAATCCAAAAACGGATAACGATTGTTACTTCGCCCCAGCCAATCAATTCAAAGTGATGTTGCAAAGGAGCCATCTTGAAAACTCGTTTACCTCCAGAAAATTTGAAATACAGTGTTTGAATAATTACCGACATAGTAATAATTACGAATAATCCACCCAATGGAATAAGAAGCAACTCAACACGCAAAGTGGCTGCAAGTCCTGCCAGCGCACCACCTAGTGCTAAGGAGCCAGTGTCGCCCATAAAGATTCGTGCAGGCGATGCATTCCACCATAAAAACCCTGTGCACGAGCCAGCAAATGCTGCTGCAAGAACTGCTAGGTCCAATGGATCGCGCACTGCATAACAATTATTTGAAGTAACAAGTACGCAACTCTGTCCGAATTCCCAGACTCCAATAAGAACGAAAGCCAAGAAAGTCATAACGGACGCGCCGCTAGCTAATCCATCGAGTCCATCTGTCAGATTTACGCCATTGCTGGTGGCCGTAACCATCAACGCAATCCACAAAACAACGAGCACTGGTCCGAGAACTAATGAAGTTTCTCTGACCGTGGATAAATTAAGTGAGATTGGCGTAAGTCCACCAAAGTCTGCGAATTGAATACCTAGGTAACCAAAGAGTGAAGCAATAAGGGCTTGGGCTACTAGTTTTTGTCTGCCACTTAGTCCAAGAGATTGTTTGCGAGAAATTTTGAGGTAGTCATCAAGAAAGCCAATAAATCCCAGTGCGACAACTAAGCCTAGAACGAGTAATGCTGACACCGTTGGCGGGCGACCAGAGAAAAGATGCGCAACTGCATACGCAACAATCGTTGCAACAATGATGATGATTCCACCCATTGTGGGAGTTCCACGTTTAGTGTGGTGAGAAGTTGGACCGTCATCTCTAATGACTTGTCCAAAACCTCGCTTGGCTAAAATGCGAATGAGAAGTGGAGTGCCAAAGAGTGAGAACAAAAGAGCAAATGCACCTGCAATGAGAATTACTTTCACTTCTTATCCTCTCCGCAGATTTCTTTCCATAAATCTTCTATTCCTTGGCTGAGTATTTCAAAATGCTCAGATCGTGAAGCCTTCACAAGTACTACGTCCCCAGGCGCACAGTGCGATACGAGTGAGAGTGCTTGCGTGATGCCTTCGCAGTAATGAAGCGTAGTAGCGCTCTGTGCCGGAATACCTTCAGCAAATGCTCGTGTTCCGATGCTCACAAGGTGGTCGATGCCAAGTTCGTGCGCATGTGCTGCAACGGATGCATGAAGTGCGTTGCTCTGTGAACCAAGTTCGTGCATCTGCCCTAGAAATGCCCATGAGGCACCACCACTTTCTTGTGTAAACAAAACCAAAGAATCTAGTGCCGCATTCATAGATTCTGGGTTTGCATTATATGAATCATTAATAATCAATAAATCTTCCACCTCATTTATTTGCATGCGCCACTTACTCGTAAGATCTGCAGTAGATAATCCACTAGCAATTACTTCAATCGGAATTTCAAGGGCTGTACATACGGCTGCCGCTGCTAATGCATTTGAGACTTGGTGGGCACCTATTAAGCGCATACCCACCGCGTCGCGACCTGCTGGCGTGACTAGATCAAATTGAGGACGGGCTTCTCTCATTTCAATATCTGCTGCACGAACATCATCGCGAGAGCCCTGACCAAAGTAAATAACTCTTCCAGTATGAAGTGAGTTCATAGCTTTTGTATATGGATCATAAGTTCCAAGTACTGCCACCGCATCTGGTCCTAGTCCTTGAATCAGTTCGCTCTTAGTTTGAGCTATCTTTTCAACGCTTCCAAATTCGCCCAAATGCGCAGTACCTACTCGCAGAACAACTCCAACGCTTGGTTTTGCCATGTCACACAATGCAGCAATATCGCCTTGATGACGAGCTCCCATTTCTAGGATGCAATATTTAGTATGAGCATCACATTCAAGTAGCGTGATGGGAGCACCTAACTCATTATTAAATGATGCCTTAGTCCAGACGCACTCTGCGCGGCTAGAAAGTATCGAGGCCAATAAATCTTTTGTCGTTGTTTTGCCACTCGAACCCGTAATTGCGATGACTGTCAGTCCTGTTAATTGCTTGCGAACATAACTTGCCAAAGCTCGCACAGCGATGAGTACATCCGAGACAACCACACCATCTCCTTGTACTTCTCGAGTTGTCATGCACCCCGTAGCACCGCGTGATTGTGCATCTTCGGTGAAATTGTGTCCATCAGAAGTTTCGCCAACGAGAGCCAGAAATAGTGAACCCTTACTTGCTTCTCTTGAGTCAAAAACTGGAGCCGCAGAAATTACCTTGGAGGAATCACCAAATGTTTTCCCGTCAACGATTTTCGCTATTTGTTCGAGAGTAAGTGCAATCATTTCTTAGCCTCGATTGCGTGTGCCAAAACTAATCGATCATCAAATGGGTGAATTACGCCAGCGATTTCTTGGCCACGTTCGTGACCTTTGCCCAGCACAATCACAACATCACCAGGTTGGGCAAGATTCACAGCTAATTTAATTGCCTCAGTTCGGTCTTGCACAATAGCGCTTGGCTCTGAAATTTTTAATCCTTGCGTCATCTGCTCAAGGATTCTCTTTGGATTTTCAGAACGTGGATTATCGCTAGTAAAGATTGCAACGTCGCTGCGCAGGCAAAGTTCTTGACCCATGGTGCTGCGTTTGGAGCTATCTCTATCTCCGCCGCAACCTAAGACGGCTATAACTTTCTTATCCGTCATTTCGCGCGCAGCCGCCAAAACACGAGCGACTGCATCAGGGCTGTGGGCATAATCGACAAGGGCTGTGAAATTTTGTCCCAAACTCACTGGTTCAAGGCGACCAACAGCGCCGACGAGATGTGGGACCAATGTTGCGATATCTATTGGGTCAATGCCTGAATCAACGCACATTGCAACAGCCATGAGTAAGTTATCAAAATTGAATCCACCACGAAGTGTTGTGCGACTGTCAATTAAAACTCCGCCGATACCTCTTAT
>JBEENC010000073.1:0-4607 GCA_041192285.1 Actinomycetota bacterium | reverse complement strand
TCAATCCGAAAGTGTTTTACTCGGACTCACTCGTGGATCTGGTGCACGCTCTTTATCTGCCATGGCTGCGCGCAGCGGAAAATATATCCGCCCACTTCTTTCAATCACACGAGAAGAAACTTTGGGCTTATGCGCCGAAGCTCAACTCGATCCTTGGGATGATCCACATAACGCGGATAAAACATTTACACGGGTTCGAGTTCGCCACGACGTAATTCCTAATTTAGAAAAAAACTTAGGTCCAGGAATTTCTGCAGCCCTTGCACGCACCGCATCTTTATTACGCGATGATGCCGATGCACTCGATCAATTAGCGCAAGCAGAATTTGCAGCACACGAAGCACTTTCACTAGAAATCTCTCGTCTTGAAAAATTGCCCAAGGCCATTCGCACTCGAGTTCTGCGAATGGCGATTTATGCCGCAGGTGCTCCATCAGGGTCCCTTAGCGCCGAACACATCACCCCAATTGAGGCGTTAATCACCGATTGGAGCGGGCAAGGCCCCTCTGATCTACCTGGTGGTGTGAGAGTTAGCCGAATTTCGGGCAGACTTTCGCTCTCGCGGTAGGCCAACTGAAGGCCAACTACTAAGAAGGAGCTCATCTTGGATCTCAGCGCAGTTTCAAAAGATATTGAACGCGTCATAGTGAGCGAAGAAGATTTACAAAAAAGAATTAAAGAATTAGCAGCGCAAGTTGATAAAGATTACGCAGGTAAAGATCTTTTGTTACTTGGTGTTTTAAAAGGTGCAGTAATGGCCGTTGCCGATCTTTCACGTGCATTACAACGTCACGTTGAAATGGATTGGATGGCTGTTTCATCTTATGGTTCCGGAACAAAATCAAGCGGTGTTGTCCGTATCCTTAAAGATCTTGATCGCGACATCACAGGCCGCAATGTTTTAATTATTGAAGACATTGTTGATACTGGCTTAACTCTTTCGTGGTTAAAGGCAAACCTGGAATCACGTGGGGCTGCAAATGTTGAAATTCTTACAATCCTTCGCAAGCCAGGAGCTGCCAAGGTAGAAGTTAATGTGAAATATGTAGGCTTTGATATCCCATCTGATTTCGTAATCGGCTACGGATTAGATTTTGATGAAAAGTATCGCAACCTTCCTTTCATTGGTGTGCTTGCTAAGCACATATACTCCTAGGAGAGCACGCAATGGCGCAAGTAAAGAAATCAAATCCAATTAAATTTCCTAAGAAAAACGTTGTAAAACCAGGGCCTAAAAAGCAACTCACTCGTTCACAACGAATTCTTCGCGGACCACTTTTTTGGATTATTGCTGCGATTGTTGCAGTCACGGTTTTCGGACAGATTACAAATGCTGGAAAGCAATACACGCAGATCAAAACATCGCAGGCACTTGACGCGATTTCAAAATCTGATGTTGAATCAGCAGTCCTTGTTGATAAAGAACAAAAACTTCGTCTTGATTTAAAATCTGGCAAAACAATTAATGGTTCAAGCAAAGTAGTTGCCTCATACGTTGTTCGCCAAGAACCAACTGTTATTGATGCACTCACTGGCAATCCACCTCCTAAAGGTTGGACAGTTGATGTTCCTAAGCAATCACTCTTACTTTCATTCCTATTCTCTTTTGCACCTATTTTGCTAATTGGTTTGCTCTTCTTCTTCATGATGAGCCAAGCTCAAGGTGGTGGCGGAAAAGTATTCTCATTTGGTCGATCACGTGCGAAGTTACAAGATCCAGATGTCCCACAAACAACATTTGCAGACGTTGCAGGTGCAGATGAGGCAATTGCAGAACTAAGGGAAATCAAAGACTTCTTAGCTAATCCACCTAAGTACGCAGCCATTGGCGCAAAGATTCCAAAGGGCGTTTTGTTATACGGTCCTCCAGGAACAGGAAAGACTCTCCTTGCACGCGCTGTTGCAGGAGAAGCGGGCGTTCCTTTTTATTCAATTTCAGGTTCTGACTTTGTTGAAATGTTTGTTGGTGTTGGTGCTGCTCGTGTCCGTGATTTATTTGGACAAGCCAAACTCAATGCACCAGCAATTGTCTTTGTTGATGAAATTGATGCAGTTGGTCGCCAACGTGGCACCGGTATGGGCGGCGGACATGATGAACGCGAACAGACTCTAAATCAATTACTAGTTGAGATGGATGGCTTTGAAGCTAATGGTTCAGTCATTCTCATTGCAGCAACTAACCGACCAGATGTTTTAGATCCAGCACTTCTTCGTCCAGGACGTTTTGATCGACAAATTGCGGTGGATCGCCCAGATCTCAAGGGACGCGAAGAAATTCTTAAAGTTCACGCAAAGGGCAAGCCACTTGGTAAAGATGTGGAACTTATTTCTTACGCGCGTCGCACACCAGGATTTACTGGCGCAGACCTTGCAAATGTTCTTAACGAAGCAGCGCTTTTAACTGCTCGCGAAGAGAAAAAAGTTATTTCACATACAGAGTTAGATGAAGCAATTGATCGCGTAATGGCCGGGCCACAACGAAAATCTCGCATTATGTCTGATGACGAGCGTCGTGTTACTGCTTATCACGAAGCAGGACATGCACTCGTTGCGTTTGCGCTGCCACATACTGATCCTGTTCACAAAATTACGATTATGCCGCGCGGTCGAGCACTTGGATACACAATGGTATTGCCAGATGATGACAAGTACTCAACAACTCGTAATCAATTACTCGATCAATTGGCGTACTCACTCGGTGGTCGTGCAGCGGAGGAGTTAATCTTTCACGATCCATCAACTGGTGCATCAAATGACATTGAAAAGGCAACAGCTCTTGCCCGCGCAATGGTTACGCAGTACGGAATGACTGAAGCAATTGGTGCAATCAAATTGGGCTCAGATACATCCCAACCATTTATGGGTCGCGACTTTGGTCACCAACGTGATTACTCAGAAAATCTTGCAGCCATCGTTGATTTTGAAATCCGCAAACTGATTGAAAATGCCCACCATGAAGCCTATGAATTACTAGTTGAAAATCGCATAACACTTGATGCGATGGTCTTAGCGCTTCTTGAAAAAGAGACTCTAAACAAAGATGAGATTGCAAAAATCTTTAAGAAGATTAAGAAGCGCAATAACCGTCCTGCCTGGACTGGTTCTGTGATGCGCATTCCATCTCAAGTGCCACCAGTAGATGTGCCAGCTCGAATTGAAAGCACACCGGATGAAGTAAAGAAGCGCACAACTCGCGTAAAGAAAAGTGACGAATGAGTGAGATAAGCCCGGCATCAATGGGTCCACACGATGGTCGTGCACGACATGAATACGATCATGATCGTGCAGAACGTGCAGTTAAAGAGTTACTAATCGCTATTGGAGAAAATCCAGAGCGCGAGGGTTTAAAAGATACTCCTGCACGAGTTGCACGTGCATTTAAAGAAAATTTCGCAGGTTTATGGCAATCACCTGAAGAAGTTTTAACAACTACTTTTGACATTGGCCACGAAGAACTCGTAATCATTCGCGATATCGAAGTCTTTTCACATTGCGAACATCACTTGACGCCATTTTTCGGTGTTGCACACGTTGGCTACATCCCAAGTGGGAAAATTACTGGACTTTCAAAAGTTGCCCGTCTCGTTGATTTATTTGCACGTCGCCCACAAGTACAGGAGCGCCTGACTTCTCAAATAGCCGATGCAATGGTTGAAATCCTTGATGCAGCAGGTGTGATAGTCATTATTGATTGTGAACACTTGTGCATGTCAATGCGTGGAGTAAGAAAATCAGAAGCACGCACAGTTACTAGTGCTGTGCGCGGAATCTTGCGCGATGCTGCAACTCGTGCCGAAGCAATTAGCTTAATTACAAATCGGTAAATCCCATGTTGGTCATGGGGATTTTAAATCTCACTCCTGATTCATTTGCAGATGGTGGACGTCATAACTCATTTGAAGCCGGTGTTGCACGCGGTCTAGAAATGATTGCCGAAGGCGTGGACATCATCGATATTGGTGGAGAATCAACTCGGCCAGGCGCCGATCGCATCAGTGCAGAAGAAGAACAATCACGAGTACTGCCAGTAATTGCAGAGCTTTCAAAAAACGGCGTGAAAATTAGTATCGACACAATGCGTGCAGATACTGCAGAAAAAGCTGTGCAAGCAGGGGCTTCGATCATCAATGATGTCAGCGGTGGCCTTTCTGATTCTGCAATGTTTGCAACAGTGAAAAAACTGGGCGTGCCATACATCTTGATGCATTGGCGCGGAGAGTCTAAGGAAATGAATTCGCGAGCAATTTATACAGATGTAGTAAGCGATGTGATTTCAGAGTTAAATTCACAGATTGATGCCGCACTAGATGCTGGTATTAATAAGTCATGCATAATTATTGATCCCGGTTTAGGGTTTGCAAAAGATGCTGAACATAATTGGGAAATACTACGAAACCTTAAAGATTTTACTTCTATGGATTACCCAGTATTAATTGGTGCATCTCGCAAACGCTTTCTTGGTGGGGATAATCCTGATGAACGTGAAGCAGCAACGATTGAATTAACAAAAACGCTTGTGCCACAAGGCATTTGGGGCGTTAGAGTTCATAGCGTGAAACCACACGTTGATGTCATTGCAGGTGCCAAGTGAATGATTTAATAACTAT
>JBEENC010000072.1:0-4632 GCA_041192285.1 Actinomycetota bacterium | reverse complement strand
GCCATGGTCTGCGCGTCGCGTTGGACACGATGGCATTAGCGATATTGTTCGAAAGACGCTTCTGACGTATTGGAACACAATCTCTTTTCACTCACTCTACGCACAAGCATCAAACTTCGATCTTTCGCAATCACCGCCGCGCAACACACGTCCTGTTATGGATCGTTGGATAATTTCTGAATTATCAATTCTAATTAACGAGGTGGAGTCTTGCCTTACTCACTTTGATTCACAAGGTGCTGGAAAAGCTCTGGCACAATTTATTGACGATTTATCAAATTGGTATGTGCGTCGCTCACGTCGACGCTTCTGGGATGGCGATGTTGCAGCCCTGGCAACTCTGCACGAATGTCTATCAACTCTTACCCAACTGCTTGCTCCAATGGTTCCCTTTATCTCAGAGCATGTCTGGCAAGAACTCATACGCCCAGTAGATCCAACGGTTGCAGAATCGGTTCATCTATCTGATTTCCCAGTGGCTGCCCCTTCAGATGTTGATACAAAGTTATCCGCGCAAGTCGGGCTGACTCGCAGAATTGTTGAATTAGGAAGGGCTGCTCGAGCAGAGTCCGGAATTAAGATCCGCCAACCACTGCAACGTGCACTCATCGCAGCCAGTGGTTGGGCAGCACTACCAGCGGATATGCGAGAGCAAATCGCTGATGAATTAAACGTTGCCGACCTTGCAGATATTGCTGATGCCGATGGCGATCTAGTAGATATTGCAGTGAAAGCAAATTTTCGTACTCTCGGTGCCAAATTTGGCGGCGAAGTGCAGGCAATCTCCACCGCAATAGCTGGCATGGATGCCACAAAATTAGTAAAGACACTTCGCGCTAAAGGCACAGCAGCTGTTGCCACTTGGAGCATCGAATTAGAGGATCTAGTAATCACCGAAGTGCCACGCACCGGGTGGATGGTTGCTAGTCATGAAGCAGAGAGCGTTGCGCTAGACCTGACTCTCACCCCTGAATTAATTGCGGCAGGAAATGTGCGAGAAGTTATTCGATTTATTCAAGAAGCCCGTAAGACAAATGGTTTTGATATTTCAGATCGCATTCGTATTTCGTGGAACGCACCCGATGACATTGCTAGTGCTGTCGATGCTGCCCGGGATCACATCAGCACTGAAGTTTTAGCTACCGAATTTAATCGTGATGCGGGAATGCCAACTCTAGAAGGCGAACTTGGTTTTAATGCGAAGTTGCAAAAGAGTTAAATAAGTAAAACCAACGGCATCAACATCTGTATTGCGAAGAACAATACGATGAAGGATAAATCAAGTGATACTCCACCTAAGCGAAGCGGTGGAATAAATCTGCGGACAAAGTTCATGGGGCGATCAGTGATTGCATAAATTGCCTCAACGAAGAACAAAATAGCGCCACTTGGTCGCCAAGAGGGTTTAAACATCCGCACGTAATCCAAAATCAAACGTCCAAGTAGGGCGAAGAGAAATAATTGCAGTATTAAATGAAGTATCGAACCGATACGTAACATAACGAAACTGTCAGCTCTGGTTAAAGAAACTTGCTTCAGCAGCAGCAGTTTTGTCTTCGCTACTTACCTTGACATTGGCAGGTGAGAGTAGGAAAACTTTTGAAGTCACACGTTCGATTGTTCCGTGGTGACCAAATACAAGTCCACTTGCAAAATCTACAAGACGCTTACGTTCTGATTCATCCATGTCAGTTAAGTTAATGATGACTGGATTACCAAGGCGATAGTGCTCACCGATTGTGCGCGCTTCATTATAAAAACGTGGATGCAAAGTAATGATGCGATCAAGTACTGGAAGATCTAATTGTGGAGTTGCTCCGGCAGAGGCAACACTTGATACGTGACGCGATTCGCGTGTGCGAATACGAACGTCAGGAACGCGAGGCGAAGAAGTTTCTACTGTGCCTGCGATTTCTGGATCGTCAACTAAACCAAGGTAATTTGCGACACGGCGCATTGCATTCGACATGGTTAAAAGGTTACTGGGGTGCCGGGCGGGAACCGAGGATTGAACTGCCAACTCGAATATGTGTCGCCCCGTGGATAATCGCGGATTCGAAGTCATTGCTCATACCTGCAGATAAGTATTTTGCTACTGGGTATGAAGCCTTGAAATCGGAGTAAATATTGGCCAGTTTTTCAAATGCATCATCACTTTTCACATCAAGTGGAGCAACGGCCATCAGCCCCATGAGATCAAGACGGGCAGAGCCCATGACGGCATCAGCTAACTCCGATAAGTCCGAAGGTTGTGCCCCGCCCCGCCCCTGTGCGCCATCGAGTGAAACTTGTATGAAAACTCCGATGCGCTGTGTGGTGACCTTATCTAGTGCCTGAATATGTTGAATCTCATCTAGTGAGTGAATCACATTGGCCCACGAAGCAATTGATTTTAATTTATTACTTTGAATCTGCCCCTGAAAGTGCCATGTGCCAGGAACTGAAGATGCTTTAGGAGCAGCATCACCATCGCGGTTTTCGCCATAATGATGAATATTTAAACTTGCCAATATATGCACATCGCTAACTGGAAAAGTCTTCGTTACTGCAATCAAAGTAATTTCACTACTCACTCGTTGTGCAATTTTCGCAGCAGCTTCTACCTGACTCTGCACTGTCGCTAAATTGCTCGCAATTTCATCATAACGAGAAGTCATAGCCTAATTAAACCTGCCTGACGACCGGTGCGATGGGATTTGCGGTAAGAAAATAGGTCACTATGTTCGCGGGTACAACGAGAGTCAACGTGGCAATCAATTGACATGTTCTGCAGATTCGCGACTAGTGCCTTGGGTAGGTCTAAGGCGGGCGTGCCTACTGTGGTTTTGCTTCGGGCACTTGGTGCAATAGCAATGACTTCATCATAAGTACTTTGATCCACTTCATAGCAAGAAGCGCAAATAGATGGTCCCAGGGTTGCTGTGATCACATCGGCTCCTAATTCGCGCATGATGTTCACGGTCTTTGTTGCTACACCGTTGACCAATCCACGTCTTCCAACATGAACGGCTGCGATTACGTTCTGGCTAGATAGTAACAATGGAATGCAATCTGCCACTAATACTGCCAACGTAATGCCAGCAACTTTTGTCACTAAGGCATCGCATGTAAGGATTTGATTGTTAGGCACGGAAATGACTTCGACCTCATTTCCGTGCACTTGATTCATGTATACGGTCTTTCCGTGGGTCTTCTCAATTAAATCTCTATTGCGTAAGACGGTCGTTGGTTCATCATCTACGTGCAGCGCTAAATTAAGGGAAGAAAAATCGCCTTGGCTATAACCACCAAGGCGATCAGTAAAGAATGTAAAGCTCACTCTTATTTCATGAAATCTGGAACATCAATTTCATCTTCGGCAACGAGCTCTTCAAATGTAACACGCGGACGAGAAGTGAAATCAGATTCAAGGTCCAGTGCCACAGCAAGTGGATCATTGCTTGGAATCGGATTAGCGTTACCAGCCAATGTCGCGGCGTTGATAACAGGAACTGAAACCTTCTTAGGTTCTCCCCCATCAAAACCCGCAGCGATGACAGTAATGCGTACTTCATCACCAAGTGCATCATCGATTGTTGTTCCAAAGATAATTTTCGCATTTGGATGTGCTGCTGCTTGAACTAATTCGCACGCTTCATTTATTTCAAACAAACCTAAATCAGAGCCACCAGCGACAGAGAGAAGAACGCCCATAGCGCCATCAATTGATGCTTCTAGTAGCGGGCTAGAAATTGCTAACTCAGCTGCACGGATTGCACGATTTTCACCACGTGCTGATCCGATTCCCATAAGGGCTGAACCTGCGCCAGTCATAACAGTTTTCACATCTGCAAAATCAAGATTAATTAAACCAGGTTGGGTAATTATCTCTGTAATTCCTTGAACGCCAGAAAGCAATACTTGATCTGCACTCTTAAACGCATCAATTGCCGTGATTGACCTATCAGAGATTGCTAATAAACGATCATTTGGAATAACGATAAGAGTATCTACTTCAGAACGAAGTGCTTCGATACCTTCATCTGCTTGAGCTGAACGAATCTTTCCTTCAAAACTAAATGGTTTTGTAACTACGCCAATTGTTAGCGCACCGATTTCACGTGCAATCTTTGCAACTATTGGCGCACCACCAGTACCTGTTCCGCCACCTTCACCAGCAGTAACAAAAACCATATCTGCGCCACGCAAAATTTCTTCAATTTCGTCAATGTGATCAAGTGCTGCTTCGCGACCTTTTTCTGGTGCAGCGCCTGCACCAAGTCCGCGAGTTGACTTACGACCAATATCTAATTTCACATCGGCATCACTCATTAACAAATGTTGTGCATCTGTATTAATTGCAATGAACTCGACGCCTTTGAGTCCGACATCAATCATTCGATTGATTGCATTAACTCCACCGCCACCAATACCAACTACTTTGATGACAGCTAAATAATTCTGCGGTGAAGCCACGGTACTCCTCTTTGAGAAAGGTAAACCTCGAGTTGAGATTTAGCGTTCTCTCTTGTTCGTGAGGTGAAAGTAAAGCGAAATAACTCTCTAAGCAAACATCGCCACGAATTATTTTTTACTTAACTATCGGCGCATGTGGTGCTGAGACATCGATTGTGGAAATGTTTTTATTTTCAT
>JBEENC010000071.1:0-4637 GCA_041192285.1 Actinomycetota bacterium | reverse complement strand
AAAGAACGTCCCATGATGTTGTCACAAAGATCGAGAAGTTTTGCAAGATCTTCTTCTGAACCTGAACCATTTTCAAGATCACGAAGAATTTGAACGAGCCACCATGTGCCTTCGCGACACGGTGTGCACTTTCCACATGATTCGTGCTTATAGAACTCTGTCCATCGAAGAACGGCTCGAACAACACATGTTGTTTCATCAAAAATTTGAAGTGCTTTTGTTCCAAGCATTGATCCAGCAGCTGCCACACCCTCGTAATCAAGTGGAGTATCTAGGTGTGCGTCAGTAAAGAGTGGAGTTGATGAACCACCTGGTGTCCAGAACTTAAGTTTGTGACCAGTACGAACACCACCAGATAATTCGAGAATTTCGCGAAGTGTTATTCCAAGTGGTGCTTCGAATTGTCCTGGGTTATTCACGTGACCAGAAAGAGAATAAAGAGTCATTCCCTTGCTCTTCTCTGTTCCGTATTTTTGATACCACTCGGCGCCGTTAGCAATAATTGCTGGAACAGCTGCAATGGATTCAACGTTATTTACAACTGTTGGTCGCGCATACAAACCAGCAATTGCAGGAAATGGTGGACGTAATCGTGGTTGTCCGCGGAAACCTTCGAGTGAATCAAGAAGCGCCGTTTCTTCACCGCAAATATATGCACCAGCTCCGACGTGTAGAACTAAATCAATTCCATTTCCAAGGTGACCAGCTTTATATGCATCTTCAATCGCTTGGTTGAGACGACGAACAACGTGAGTAACTTCGCCGCGAATATAAATGAATCCATGCTTTGCACGAATTGCATGGCAGGCAATGATGCAACCTTCGATGAGTACGTGTGGATTAGCCATCATTAATGGTGTGTCTTTGCATGTGCCTGGTTCGGATTCATCTGCGTTAACAACTAAGTAATGTTCTTTGTTATCTCCCTGTGGGATAAATCCCCACTTCATTCCTGTTGGGAACCCAGCACCACCACGACCACGTAATCCAGAATCCTTAACAAGTTGAATTACTGCATCAGGATCCATTGCAAGTGCTTTTGCTGATGCTTTGTATCCGCCATTACGTGTGTACGCCTGGATAGTAAATGAATCCTTTTCATCCCAATGTGCTGAAAGGACGGGTACGAGCTTTGTCATTGCTTACTTACCTTCCTTTGATAATTTCAATCCAAGCAGAGTTGGTTCACCAGCCTGCAGACCTTCGTTTGCACGACCATCGTTAATTCCAGCAAGAACAGCAGAGTTTTCTTTCCATGTTGGCAGCGTGTTTGGTCCACGAGTTGGTGCAGGTGGATTGCCCTTGCGCATTGCATCAACTAAATCTTTTGATGATTGCACAGTCTGGTTGTCATAGAACTCCCAGTTAGCCATAACAACGGGTGCGTAGTCACATGCTGCGTTGCACTCAATATGTTCTAGTGAAACTTTTCCATCATCTGTTACGCCGTCATTTTCAATTCCAAGGTGTTCTTTAAGTCCTGCAAATATTGCATCCCCACCCATAACTGCACATAAGGTATTTGTGCACACGCCAACGTGATATTCGCCCACTGGCTTGCGCTTGTACTGTGTGTAAAAAGTTGCAACGGCTGACACTTCTGCAGTTGCAATAGTTAGAAGTTGCGCGATTAATTCGATACCTTCATTTGTTACATATCCGGCCTTTGATTGCACATAGTGAAGCAAAGGCATGATTGCAGAGCGGTTACGTGGGTAGCGCTTAATAATTGAATCCATTACGGCAAGATCTTGATCTGAAAACATTAGCGATCAACACCTCCCATCACAGGATCGATTGAAGCAACAGCGCCGATGATGTCGGCAACCATGCTGCCTTCACACATTGCAGAAGTTGATTGCAAGTTATTAAAAGATGGTTCGCGAAAGTGCATGCGATATGGACGAGTGCCGCCATCAGAGACAATGTGTGCTCCGAGTTCGCCTCGTGGTGATTCAACTGCTGCATAAACCTGGCCAGCCGGAACACGGAATCCTTCTGTCACTAATTTAAAGTGATGGATAAGTGATTCCATTGACGTGCCCATAATTTCGCGGATGTGATCAAGTGAGTTTCCAAGTCCATCGCCACCCATTGCTAATTGTGCTGGCCATGCAATTTTCTTATCTGCCACCATCACTGGTGCGCCTGCAAGCTTGTCGATCTTCTCGCATGCTTGTTCGATGATGCGAAGTGATTGTTCTAGTTCGTTCATGCGAATTAAAAAACGTCCGTAGACATCACATGTATCTGTTGTAACAACATCAAAATCGTAAGTTTCATAACCGCAATATGGTTGAGTCTTGCGAAGATCCCAAGGTAAACCAGTAGAACGTAAAACAGGTCCTGTAATTCCAAGTGTTGTACAGCCAGCAAGATCTAAATAGCCAATGCCGACCGTGCGCTTCATCCAGATTGAATTGCCAATCAAAAGTGTTGCGTTGTCTTTAAATGCTTTGCGCATTTCTTTTACAGTTTCGCGAATCTTTTGTGTGGCACCTTCTGGCAAATCTTGTTGCACTCCACCTGGGCGGATATAGGCCATATTCATACGCAAACCAGAGATCATTTCGAAAATATCTAGAACACGTTCGCGTTCGCGGAATGCAAAGAACATTGGAGTAATGGCACCTAGTTCTAGTGCACCAGTACCAAGTGCAACCATGTGTGAAGAAATTCGATTAAGTTCCATCATCAGTACGCGAATTGCTGATGCTCGCTCAGGTATGTCATTGGTAATGCCTAAGAGTTTCTCTGTTGCTAAGCAATATGCACTCTCATTAAATAGCGGAGATAAATAATCCATACGAGTTACGAAGGTAACGCCCTGTGTCCAGTTGCGATATTCAATGTTCTTTTCAATTCCTGTGTGCAGATAGCCGATTCCGCAACGTACTTCAGTAACAGTTTCGCCTTCGAGTTCGAGGACTAGACGAAGAACTCCGTGAGTGGATGGATGTTGTGGACCCATGTTTACAACGATGCGCTCTTCTTTGGTTGCACCAATTTCTGTAACGAGTTCATTCCAGTCACCACCAGTTACTGAGAAAACTGTTCCTTCAGTAGTTTCGCGTGAAGAAGAGTATGGATCAGTAAATGTTGTCATCGATATGACCTGCGCTCATCAGGTGCTGGAATCGTTGCGCCTTTGTATTCAACTGGAATTCCACCCAATGCATAATCTTTACGTTGTGGGTGTCCTTGCCAATCATCTGGCATCAAGATTCTTGTAAGTCCTGGGTGTCCGTCAAAAATGATTCCGAACATGTCAAAAGTTTCACGTTCGTGCCAATTATTTCCTGCCCATACTTCAACGACAGATGGGATATGCGCATCGCTATCTGGAACTGAAACTTCTAGGCGAATTCGACGATTATTTGTAATTGAAAGTAGTGGATAAACAGCGTGTAATTCACGACCACTTTGTTCTGGATAATGAACGCCAGAGACACCCATGCACATTTCGAACTTAAGAGAATCACGCAAAATCTTTGAAACTTCTATAAGTTTTTCACGCTTTACATGAAGAGTAAGTTCTCCGCGATCAACAACAACGCCTTCGATTGCATCAGAAAAATCTGGATATGCGCGCTCAAGATCATCTGCAACATCATCAAAGTAAGAACCGTATGGGCGCTCACTTGAACCAGTTGTTGCAGCATTGCGAACAAGTCCACCATAGCCAGATGTATCTCCCGTGCCGTCCGTGCCAAACATTCCGTGATCGCTCATTTAGGCAAGCAATCCCTTCATCTGGTGCGTAGGAAGAGCGTTCAGTGCTGCTGCTTCTACGGACTTAATAACTGCTTCGCGGTTTGCTCCGAGCTTCTCGTCGTAAATGCTTGCGTGCAATTTAAGAATTGCATCCATCAACATTTCAGGACGTGGTGGACAACCTGGAAGATAGATATCAACTGGTACAACGTGATCTACGCCTTGAACGATTGCGTAGTTATTAAACATTCCACCTGAAGATGCACATGCACCCATCGCAAGAACCCACTTAGGTGCTGCCATTTGATCATAAATTTGTCTAAGAACTGGTGCCATTTTATTTGATACGCGACCAGCAACAATCATTAAATCTGCTTGGCGTGGAGATGCACGGAAAACTTCCATACCAAAACGTGAGATATCGTATTTCGCAGCAGAACCAACTGCCATCATTTCAATTGCGCAACAAGCAAGACCAAATGTTGCTGGCCACAATGAGTTTTTGCGCATATAGCCTGCAAGTTTTTCTACAGTTGTGAGAACAAAGCCACTCGGTAATTTTTCTTCTAGACCCATGATTAATCCCATTCCAATCCACCGCGGCGCCATACATATGCGTATGCCACGAAGACGGTTGCTATAAAGATTCCCATTTCAATAAGGCCAAAGAGGCCAAGTTGATCAAATGTGACTGCCCATGGGTAAAGGAAAACAATTTCAATATCAAAAATAATAAATAGCATCGCAGTTAAGAAGTACTTAACTGGAAAACGCCCACCTTGTGCTGCAGATGGTGATGGTTCAATTCCGCACTCGTAGGCATCTAATTTCGCTCTGTTGTAACGCTTCGGACCAGTAAGTGCACCTGCTGTAACGGAGATGACCGCGAAACCGAAGCCAATGGCTCCGATGACCAAGATCGG
>JBEENC010000070.1:0-4777 GCA_041192285.1 Actinomycetota bacterium | reverse complement strand
ATACAACAGCGCCTTCATCTTCATTATCTTGCGTACGAATATGAATCGGTTGATTCATGAATCGGCGCGCAAGGCCAAGAATGTCGCCGGGCATTGTCGCTGAAAAAAGCATTGTTTGAGAACGTTTCGGCGTGCTTGTAAATATTTTTTCAACATCTGGCAAGAAACCTAGATCAAGCATCTCATCTGCTTCATCTAAGACAAGTCGTGAAACTTCTTTAAGTTTAAGGTGTCCTTGACGATACAGATCTAATAATCGTCCAGGGGTGCCGACAACTATTTCAATACCTGCACTTAGTGAATTTATTTGCGGTTCAAATGCTCGTCCACCGTAGACGGCTAACGTTCTAATTCCACGATTGTTTGCCAACTCATCAATGTCTTTTGCGACTTGAATACATAACTCGCGTGTTGGCACAACAACTAATACTTGAGGTGCACCTTTATGTTCCAGCCCTTGCCATTCTGAATCATTTGGTGCAATAACTCGCTCGATCAGAGGGATTCCAAATGCAAGTGTTTTTCCAGTACCGGTTTTGGCTTGACCAATGACATCACCATCTGCGAGTGCAATTGGTAAAACCATTTCCTGGATGGGAAAAGGTGAAGCAAATCCATGCTCCTTAAGAGCAGCCTTTGTTTCTTGGCGAAGTGGAAGGTCTTCGAAAGTTAGTGACACTTATTGGGCGCCAAAACCGACACGACGATCGGTTTGTTCGCCAATTTCTACGTAACCAATTTTGTCTGCAGGAACCATTATAACTCGACCGCGGATATCTTCCAATGCTAAAGCCTCGCCAGATTTTAGGGCTGCGTTAACTGCGCTTTGAATTTCAGCAGCCCCAAGTTCGCTCTCGAAATTTAGATCTGAATTTACATTTGTTATAGAGATTCGAACCTGAACTTTTTTAGCGCTATCGCTTTTCTTTGTACTCATAGTTGCTAATACTACCGATTAAATTGCATACAAGATTGCCAAATTATTTGCTGGGGAAGCCTGAAATTCCACGCCACATGAGATTTTCAACTAAGTCCACGGCTTGCTGACGGGTTAATTTGCTATCGCGTTCAAGCCAATGTCGAGCAGTAATTTGTGCACAACCGATTAATCCGACGCCAAGTAACATGGCAACTTCTTTAGGCAGACCGGTATCGAGGGAAATAATCGCACTCACGGCAGCAGCACAATCGTAAGTCATGCGATTGAGTCTTTCGGCAACTGATGGTTCAACACTCATATCGCTTTCAAATAGCAGACGAAATGCTTCGCCCTCACTTTCGATAAATCCAAAGTAAGCATCGACAGTTGCTCGAACTCGGTTTGCGTTATCTGGTGTAGAAGAAATTGCTTTTTGGATTTCATAAACGAGTGAATCAATGTGCAGATCTAGGACTGCCAAATAAAGATCTAACTTTGATGGAAAGTGCTGGTACAAAACTGGTTTGCTAACTCCTGCACGATCTGCAATTTCATCCATTGCAGCAGAGTGATATCCGGCAGCAGTGAAAACTTCAAAGGCGGCAGATAGCAAAAGCGCACGGCGTTCATCACGTGGCAAGCGAGCTTTGTTATCTCGTAGATTGGCTGAAGTACTCATCACGGCTAATCGTAGAGGCAAAAGCCTTCAAATTGGCAGTGCTCTCGTGAGTACGGCAGAATAGGCGCATTGTCGTACTCCACTTTCAGGACGGTTATGAATATCCCACCATTAGTTGATAAAGCTCCCGCACTTACAGTTGATGAAGTGCGTCGATACAGCCGTCACCTAATCATTCCTGATGTTGCAATGGCAGGCCAGCAACGATTAATGAATGCAAAAGTGCTCTGCGTTGGCGCAGGAGGACTTGGTTCTCCTGCACTTATGTATCTTGCAGCTGCAGGTGTTGGCACACTCGGTATCGTTGAATTCGACACTGTTGATGAATCAAATTTACAACGACAAATTATTCATGGGCAAAGTGATATTGGAAAGAGCAAGGCAATTTCTGCAAAAGAGAAAATCGCAGAGATCAACCCAAATGTGAATGTAATCGTGCATGAGCTTCGCCTAGATACTGACAATGTTATGGAAATTTTTTCACAATATGATCTCATCGTTGACGGTACAGATAATTTTGCAACTCGATATTTAGTAAACGACGCGTGCGTAATTTTAAAAAAGCCATACGTGTGGGGTTCTATTTATCGCTTCGATGGACAAGCAAGTGTTTTCTGGGCCGAATACGGTCCTTGCTACCGTTGTTTATATCCAGAGCCACCACCACCTGGCATGGTTCCAAGTTGCGCCGAGGGTGGAGTACTCGGTGTCCTCTGCGCATCTATTGGCTCAATTCAAACCACTGAGGCAATTAAGTTAATTGCCGGAATTGGCGAGCCACTTATTGGTCAACTAATGATTTATGACGCACTTGAAATGTCATATCGCAAAATTAAAGTGCGCAAAGATCCTAAGTGTCCATTGTGCAGCGACAAACCAACACAAACTGTATTATTGCCAGATTACGAAGCTTTCTGTGGAGTTCTTTCAGATGCAGCAGAAGTAGCCGTAAAAGATTCAACAATTTCAGTTACTGAGCTCAAAGCAAAGATTGATAATAAAGACAAGTTCTTACTTATTGATGTGCGCGAACCTAGCGAGTTTGAGATTGTTAAAATTCCTGGTGCAATATTAATTCCTAAGCAAGGTTTCTTAGACGGAAGCGCCCTTGCGGGTTTGCCACAAGATAAACCAATTATTTTGCATTGCAAATCTGGCGTACGTTCCGCAGAATGTTTGGCAATTCTTAAGAGTGCTGGATTTGCAGATGCAACCCATGTCAGTGGCGGAGTTGTTGCTTGGGCGAAACAAATCGATACCTCATTACCGGTGTACTAAGTGCTAGATAGTTACAAAGGCTTTCGCTTACTTTTAGTGCACGCACATCCTGATGATGAAACCATTAATAATGGCGCAACAATGGCGATGTATGCAGACCTTGGAGCGCACGTAACACTTGTAACCTGTACGCGCGGAGAAGAAGGCGAAGTTTTAATTTCAGATTTAAGCCACCTGGCAAGTACTCACACCGACTCACTCGGTGAACATCGCGTAATCGAACTAAAAGATGCAATGGACGCACTTGGTGTTAATGATTTTCGTTTCCTTGGTGATGAGTCAGTTAAGTTTCGAGATAGCGGAATGATGGGCACAGAACCAAATAACCGCCCTGATGTCTTTTGGCAAGCAGATTTAGATGGTGCATCAGCACATCTCGTTAAAGTTATTGAGGAAGTTAAACCCCACGTCTTAGTTACGTACGATGAAATCGGGGGATATGGCCACCCAGATCACATTCAAGCTCATCGGGTAGCAATGCGGGCAAGTGAATTAGCGAAATGGAAAATTTCTAAAATTTACTGGAATGCAATGCCAAAATCTGTTTTAGCTGAAGGTATAGCAAAGATGAAAGAAATTGGATCAGACTTCTTTGGCGCCGACAGTATTGATGATCTTGCATTTGCTAAAGATGACGCGCTCGTAACGGCAATGATTGATGGCACAACCTACGTTGATCTAAAGATGAAGGCTATGGCGGCTCATGCAACGCAGATTGAATTAGATGGTCCGTTTTTTGCGCTGTCGAATAATCTAGGCCAGGAAGTATGGGGCCACGAGTATTACTCACTTGTTCAGGGACAAAAGAGTGAACCATTTGATGCCAATGGGCGAGAGACAGATTTATTCGCTGGAGTAACTCCGTAATGAAATTTATTTACTCAGCTGCACTTGGAATCTTGACAGGAATAGCTGCAGTTTTACTTCATATTTTTTATCCACCAGTTGGTTTAATCCTGGCACTTGTTGGTTCTGCTGCAACTATTTGGGCGGTAGGTCGTCAATTCGGTGCAAGAAAATATAAATTGGTTGCATCCCTTGCATGGGGATTTATTCTCTGGCGGGCGTCAACATTTGGCGTTGGCAATGAACTATTGGTGCAGGGCAATGCTCAAGGCAGTGCACTTGTCTTTGTAGGACTTATATCTTTATTTATTGTTGCAGCAATGCCCGCCTAACTAGCGCCAACTCCAATTTTGCCCTGAAGCAGAATCTGAAATCTCTAATCCTGCATTTTCAAGTTGCAGACGCAAATCATCACTGAGAGCCCAATTTTTGGCAGAACGCGCAGACTCTCGTTGCGCTAATAAATTCTTTAACTCTGAAGTGAGCTCTTGCACTTCTTGTCTGCGTGAAAGTTGAAGCCCAAGTACCTGATCTGCAAAGAGGAATGCGTTGGCTTTCTGGGCATCAGATATCGCGTTATCTTTTTCAACACTACGTAGATAGGTAATAACTCGCGGCGTATCCAAATCATTTTCCAGAAATGTCAGAACTGATGCGTCATTTTTTACAGTTCCAGCAGCACCCCAAGTGGCAATTTTATTGCGCCATCGTTTGATTGTGTCGTGTGCTGCCGAAATTGATTGCCACGATAAATCCATCTGCGATCTGTAACGATTTTCAAGAAAACATAGACGCAAGGCAAGTGGGTCAAATCCTTTTGCAATGACATCACC
The DNA here is from genome assembly GCA_041192285.1 of Actinomycetota bacterium. Taxonomy (GTDB): domain Bacteria; phylum Actinomycetota; class Actinomycetes; order Nanopelagicales; family Nanopelagicaceae; genus Planktophila. Next base: position 222 of record JBEENC010000070.1, on the reverse strand, counting down.
TAGAAGAACAACATTTCCCGCGCTCTTTGACATTTTTCGACCCTCAAATAAAAGGTGTTCGCCGTGAACCCAGAGATCTACACTCTCGGTTTCGGTAATTGAATTTGATTGCGCTCGTTCATTTTCGTGATGTGGAAAACGTAAATCGATTCCTCCCACATGAATATTTATATGTCCATGTAAGAATTTGAGAGACATTGCAGAACATTCAATGTGCCAACC
>JBEENC010000069.1:0-4793 GCA_041192285.1 Actinomycetota bacterium | reverse complement strand
TAAACCTAAAATTCTTGGTGGTTGATTATTTGCACGAAGGGTCGCCAAAGCATCTCGCACCTTTCCTACTGGATCACCATTTGGATCAAAGACCGCGGTACCTGCAAGACGGGCGAGAAATACTCGATTAATCAAGTTTCCGCTCATGGGCTAAGGGTAACCGCTCTGTACGCCTCTTCGCTTTCGCTTAAATTGCATGGAATAGATACTTTTGCCCTATGTCAGAGCAGAAGTCCCTCATTAATAGCCATACAGCTATGCCTGGGCGCAAAGATTTAATTCGCCTTGGAATTGGAATTATTGGCATTGGAGTTTCTGGCCCACTCATTGCTCTGAGCACAATGCCTGTTGTCACTTTAATTTTCTGGCGAAATCTTGGAGGAGCGTTAGTTATTGCTCCTTTTGCCTTCAAGCATCGTAAGAATCGCGATGCAATGTCATGGGCTGTATTAGGTGGATTCGTTCTGGCTATGCATTTCATCGCATTCTTCTTAGCGATGCGCCTAACAACAGTTGCTGCTGGAACAGCACTTGTGGCACTGCAACCAATATTTGCAGCTTTGTTTCTACGAATCAGGGGTGGACATATTCCATCTCGTGCATGGTTAGGAATGATCGTCAGTTTTTCCGGGGTGGTTTTAATTTCCGGAGTAGATTTAAATATTTCCCTGCGCTCTTTTGCAGGAGATGTTGCAGCGATAATTTCTGCAGCCCTTGCTGCAATTTATGTGCTCATTGGCTCAAAGGCGCAACAGAGCTTGGAAACCAGCTCCTATACAGCAATTTGTTACGCAACGTGTGCAGTCACTGCTTTACCAATCATGCTTATTGGTGGATTTCAAATATGGAACTTTACTGGCAATGAATGGTGGCTTGTGATTGGGTTAATAGTTTTTGCTCAATTACTCGGCCATAACATGTTTAACTCTGCATTAAAGAGAGTTTCACCCGCAGTGGTCTCGCTCATCATTTTCTTTGAAGTTCCAGTTGCCTCTGTCCTTGCAATCTGGTGGCTGAATCAACGTCCTCCAATTGCAATCCTTCCTGGAATTATTTTAATTCTTTCAGGTTGTGCACTTGTGGTGTTGCGCACGCGATCTTCTCGAGTTGAGTTAGCGCCATGATCGATTTACATACGCATACAAATTGCAGCGATGGAACAGATTCACCCGCACAGCTTGTTAATAAAGCCATAGCAGAAGGTTTAACGGTCCTAGCACTAACAGATCACGACACTACTTCCGGGTGGGAGAGTGCCCAAAAGACTCTGCGTGGAGATTTGTCACTTGCCCTGGGCGCTGAAATTTCTTGTCTCACTAGTGATGGAATTAGTGTTCACATGTTGGGTTTACTTTTTGATGGTTCCTATCCCCAGATGCAAGAAATGCTGGAAAATACGCGAGATGGTCGTATTCCACGCGCACTTAAAATGATCGAGTTACTAAATGCTGGCGGAATAATAATTTCTATGGATGATGTCGAATCGGTAAAACCTCTAGGAGCAACTCTAGGCAGACCGCATATCGCTGATGCTCTTGTTAAAAACGGAGTTGTATCTTCTCGAGATGAAGCATTTACCGATTTACTTCATAACAATTCGCCATATTACGTTGCCCATCTTGCGCCAACACCAGAAGATGCGATTTCAATGATTCGCAGGGCTGGTGGAGTTGCAGTGATTGCACACGCATTTGCTTCGCATCGCGGAAAAGTTCTCTCTGTTGCAGATTTTTTACCACTAAAGAATGTGGGCTTAAATGGTATTGAAGTTAATCATCGAGATCACAATAATGAAGAACGCAATGCTTTAGCAGAAATTGCCCGTGAATTGGACTTAGTTATAACGGGTGCTAGTGACTATCACGGAACTGGAAAACTTAATTCATTAGGCGAAAACCTTACCCATCAGGCACAATGGGAACGTCTTGAATCAGAGGCAGATCAGCGAAGGGTCATCAAAGCATGAACATTGGCGAAATCACCGCCGTAACTTTTGCACTTCAAGCATTTGTGACTCTCTTTGTCATCATGGATCCACCAGGTGCGACTCCAATTTTTCTGGGATTAGTCTCTGATAAATCACCAGCTACACGTCGCAAACTCGCATGGCAGGCAGCAACGGTCTCATTCATCGTTATTACAACATTCGCACTCTTTGGTCGTTTGGTACTTTCTTACTTGAAGATTTCACTTGAATCACTTCAGGCAGCAGGCGGACTCTTACTACTTATAGTTGCACTTGAATTGTTAATGGGTGGGCGACCTGGTTCAGAAAATCGCAAATCAAATAATATCGCGCTCGTTCCGCTAGGGACTCCATTACTTGCAGGTCCAGGCGCAATCGTTGCAACGATGATTTATGTGCAAAAAATCAATAACGTTGGACAAGGCATTGGATTAGCAATTGCCGTTATTGCCGTGCACCTTGCGATTGCTCTTACTTTGATGGCTTCAACAACGATTCTTAAAGTGATTAAAGATACTGGCGTAAATCTCGTGGCCAGCATTGCAGGTCTTTTACTCGCAGCAATAGCAATTCAAATGATCGCAGATGCAATAAAGGCATTTACTTCTACATGAGCCCAGAACTTGGTTTGTTTTCACCGAACAGCGTTCTTTGGAAAATTCACAGTGATCCCTCAATGGTTGTTGGTGGAATCAGAGCGCTCTTGCAACAAGCACTACATCCCGTCGCCATGGATGGTGTAGCGAAGAACTCAAATTTTCGTGAGGATACATGGGGAAGATTGCAACGAACCGGAGATTATGTTGCAACATTGAGTTTTGCACCGCGCGAGGACGCTGAGGCTCTCGCTTCAAGGGTTCGTTCTGTTCACACAAAATTGGGGCTAGATGATCCTCATTTACTTTTGTGGGTGCACATGGCACTGGTTGATTCATTCTTAGACGTTGCCATTCGTTCAGGGATGCAACTAGCCCCACACGATCAAGACCAATATGTAAAAGAAATGGTGGATTTTGCACAATTAGTTGGAATTGATCCCGATACGGTTCCATCAAACACGCAAGAAGTGAAAATGTATTTTGATAATATTGCGCCAGAACTTTATGCCAGTGATGATGCAAAACGTACGGCACTATTTCTTGCAATCCCGCCAATGCCAAATGCCATTCGATTTGTGACGCCTGCAGCACCTGCGTGGGCAACTTTAAGTGCTCTAGCAACAGCGGCGCTTCCTCAATGGGCTCGCAAACTCTATGCAATTCCAACCTTGCCAGGCCAAGATTTTCTTACAAATACAGCCTTGATAGCGACTCGTTCAACACTAAAACTTTTTCCTGAAAATATCTTTCAACCACCTGTTCTCAAGCAAGCCCTCATCAGGTGGGGGATTGCCTCATGAGTTCAGTAATCGCCGTAGCCAATATTGCTGGCGGAACATATAAAACTACGACCGCACACTCATTAGCTGTGGCAAGTGTTGAATATGGAAAGAAAGTTTTATTAATTGATTTAGACCCCAGAGCAGATTTAACATTTAATTTGGGGTATGAAAAATCAAGAGAAACTATCGTTGAATTGCTTCAAGGTTCATCTCTTTCACAAAGTAATGACATCACAACTGATGAAAGATTTGATTTTATTGGTGCGGACTCAAGGCTTGCCTTGTTTAACGACGTTAATTCACTTAAAACATTTTTGAAAACTTTATCAAATCAATATGATGTAGTAATAATTGATACACCAGCCCAGATTGATTCACGGCTGGCAATGGCTTTTCTGGCTGCAGATGCAGTCGTGGTCCCAACCAGTTCATCTATCCACAGTATCCGCGGTGCAATTAGTACTTCTAAAGTTGATTCTGCGGGCAAGAAATTCATACTTGCCATCGATGGATCGGGCACAGATCACGTCAAACTCTTTGACAATTCGATTGTGGTGGATGTTCACATTCCATTTACATCAGGTCTTGATGCTGCTATTTCACAAAAACGCAGCGTGCTATCTACAGATAAGAGTTCAGATTTTGCAGAAGCGTACCGAGAAGCGGCGTACAGTCTTCTCGAGCACCTTAATCATTTTTAAATTTCTTAGTACGAGTGCGTGCTCGTTTTTCAGTTGTCCGTTCAACTTTAGGCTGCGCTTCGACCTTCACGGCTTTTGCTTTTACCATTCGCCCATTTGAGCCAGCAGGGATTTTCATCACTTCGAAGAGATGCTCTGAGGAAGAGTACGTTTCTTCTGGTTCTGGTAAACCAAGTTTGAGCGCCATATCAATCATCTTCCAGCGAGCCAATTCATCCCAATCAACGAATGTGACTGCAATTCCGTGGGCACCTGCGCGTGCAGTGCGTCCAATTCTATGAAGGTATGTTTTTTCATCTTCTGGGCATTGGTAATTAATGACGTGAGTTATTCCATCAATATCTATTCCGCGGGCAGCTACGTCGGTGGCAACGAGCACATCTGTTTTGCCCGCCTTGAAATCATTGAGCGCTTTTTCTCGGGCAGTTTGAGCAAGATCTCCGTGAATGGTTGCAGATCTAAATCCGCGTTCAAGTAAATCATCTGCTGTCTTTTGGCATGTTCGTTTAGTGCGACAAAAAACGATTGTTGGACCGCGGCCATCTGCTTGCAGGATTCGTGCCAACATTTCGATTTTATCCATTGCATGGGCGCGATAAACATGTTGCTCAACTTGGGATACAACAGCGCCTTCATCTTCATTATCTTGCGTACGAATATGAATCGGTTGATTCATGAATCGGCGCGCAAGGCCAAGAATGTCGCCGGGCATTGTCGCTGAAAAAAGCATTGTTTGAGAACGTTT
>JBEENC010000068.1:0-4930 GCA_041192285.1 Actinomycetota bacterium | reverse complement strand
GTTACACCAGAAAAACTAGAAGAGTATGCACAGAGTTATGGTGAGAAATATTGGCAAGGCGCTGCAGATTTTTGGAAGAGATACAACGGGGCAATGTTCTTGCGCGAAGTATCCGCTGGGGATTCAAAAGTGCGCATTGATCCATCCGAATTATTATCTAGAGCAATTAGGCATCTAGAAATCAATCCTGATCTGCTCTCAGAACTTCGCAATAGATTCAAAACAATCATGGTCGATGAGTTTCAAGAAACAGACCCTGCTCAACGAAGATTATTACGTTTACTTGCACCCGCTGATCTAGTTTTGGTTGGCGATGCGCACAGTGCAATCGGTCGCTTTAGAGGCGCCGATCCTGATGGCATGAGTACCGAAATTGATTACTACCTCACACAAAATGGCACACAAGTAATTTTGAATCAAGATTTCCGAAGTACACAATCAACGCACGCACTTGGTTTGAGTGTTTCATCGAATTTTAGACTCACAGGACAGACACATCAACGCTCATGCGTTAATGAAAAAATAAAAGGCGTTGTGGCAATAGAGCGATTGCGATCTGTATCTGAGGAAGCTCAATACATTGCTTATCAATTCCGTCGTGCTCACCTAGTCGATGGCGTGCCATATTCACAGATGGCCGTACTTGTGCGATCTCCTGGTTCGCTGACAAGTGCGGTACGAAGAGCATTTGCGCAGATTTCTATTCCAGTCGCAGGTGAACTCGAAGCACTTGCAACTAATGCAAGTATTGCGCCATTTTTATTACTCGCCGAAATCGCTGTTAAAACAAAGTCGCTTAACACAGAAAATGTTGAGCGCTTATTACTTAGCGAATGTGGTGGAGCCGATTCGATTTCACTTCGCCGAATTCGCAGATCTTTACTAGCAACTCGAGCAGATGATGACAAACGAAGTGGCCATCAATTATTAATCGAAGCAGTCGATACTGGAGATATCTCTATCGAAGGCGCCGAACCAATTCTTCGTATCAATCTACTTTTAACTAAAGCGCGTATGGCTGTAAAAAAAGCAGATGCGCGTGGTGAAGATTTACTCTGGGCAATTTGGGATAACGCACAAACAAGTGATGGCGCAAAACTCAGTACACAGTGGCAAGAGATCGCACTACGCGGTGGCAATCGCGGAGCAGCCGCAGATCGTGATCTCGATGCGATGATGCAACTCTTTCAAAGTGCACAACGTTTCTCAGAAAGATTTCCACTTTCGGGTGCTCAAGCATTTATCCGTGAAGTAAGTGCAGAAGTTATAGCTGGCGACGTTATTACCGCCCAAGGCCAACGTCCTGATTGCGTTGAAATAATTACCGTGCATGCAGCAAAGGGTCGCCAATGGGATCTTGTAGCAGTTGCTGGCCTGCAAGAAGGATCGTGGCCAAATTTGCGTCAACGCAGTTCATTACTGGGCGCTGAAAGACTTGTTGAACGCGAACGTCACGGAAATCTTGCTCGTACTGAACTCGATGTTATTGCAGCAGGTGCACTCTTAGAAGATGAACGTCGTTTGCTGCACGTCGCAACCACACGTGCACGTCACTCACTATTTGTTACCTGTGTTTCATATGAAGATGATCAGCCATCGCAATTCTTTGAAGAAATTGCAGGAGCAATACTTAATAAATCCAGTGAAGAACTTGAGCAATACTCTCTGCCACGTCCAATTACTACACCGGCACTAGTAGCTGATTTACGTTCGGCTCTCTCTAGTGAGCACGCTAGTGATGCCGCATCAATTATTAAGGCACTCGGCGATGCTGGAATTTATAGCGCAGATCCGCAGAGTTGGACGGGTGTTGCGCAACTAAGCACCACTGAACCAATTATTGATCCGGCAAAAGCGGTACCAATTTCGCCGAGTAGCGCCGAAAACTTTACTGAATGCGGAATGAAATGGTTCCTTGAAAAAAACGGTGGAACAGATGGAGACAGCATCGCTCAAGTATTAGGTTCTGCGATTCACGCATTTGCAGCGCTTATGGTCCAAGAAGAAGGCATTACCGAATCAATTCTTGTGGAAAAACTTAAGAACTCCTGGAACCTGATTGATCCGCAAGAAGGATGGGTAAGCAAGGGTTCACAAGAAAAAGCCATTGCAATGATTTCTCGTTTCATGAAATATCACATGAAGCATGATCGAGATGTTGTTGGGGTGGAAATCGGATTTGATGTCACCGTTGGCAATGCTCGAATAGTTGGAACTGTGGATCGATTAGAAGTTGACTCTGCAGGCAACTTATTCGTTATTGATTTTAAGACGAGCAAAGATCCAATTTCCTATGAAAAAGCAAAAGAGAATTTGCAACTCAAGAGTTATCAAATCGCAGTCACTGAAGGTGGCTTCAAAGCACACTATGCGAGTACAACATCCAGTGGAGCGGCGCTGGTTTATTTGGGACATGACGTGCAGAAAATATCTTCACGCGAGCAAGAGCCAATAGATATTGAATCCGCTCGGACTCAGATTGAAGGCATCGCACAATCAATGGGAGCGGCGCAATTTGTTGCTGCAACAAACAAACGTTGCAAAGAGTGTCCCGTAAAGAGCTCGTGCCCAATTAAGGCAGAAGGGCGCACGGTGGTCGAATGATCTCTCCATTAGAAATAGCCGCAGCTCTTCGCAGTGTTGACTCAAAAGTTTCTGATCCAACCCCTGAGCAAATTGCAATTATTAGCGCACCGCTCGAGCCAGCAGTTGTCATTGCGGGTGCGGGTTCTGGTAAAACTGAAACAATGAGTGCGCGAGTGTTGTGGCTCGTTGCTAATAAAATTGTGCGCCCCGATGAAATTTTAGGATTAACTTTTACACGTAAAGCCGCTGGTGAGTTATCTATTCGTGTGCGAAAGCGCCTGCGTCAATTAAAAGAAGCTGGATTATTAGATAAAGATTTAGCTTTGGACACAGCAATTACCACCTATCACTCTTATGCAGGGCGCATCCTTAGCGAGCACGCTATTCGTTTAGGTATCGATGCAACTAGTGATCCACTAGGCGATGCTGCGCTGTGGCAAATTGCATCCGATGTTGTCCGTAATTGGCCTGATGAAAACTTCACAAATGAGAGCGCTGTCAGCACAGTCATTGATGATGTTATTGGGCTAGCAAAATTAGTTTTAGAACACCAAGTTTCATTCGATTCAATTAGGGCAGAAGATGAAAAAACGTTGGCCGAATTTCAACGAATCGGTGGAACCAGCAATGAAGAAGTACGAAAAGTTGTGCGCATCGCACAGCAACGAATTGCGATCTTGCCGATGGTTGAAGAGTTTCTTAAGCGTCGCAGGCAAGATGGACAACTCTCATTTGATGACCAGATGTCGATTGCAGCAGATATCGCAGAAAAATTCCCAGAAGCCTGCGAATTAGAGCGCGCAAAGTACAAAGTTGTATTACTCGATGAGTATCAAGACACATCTCAATCACAGGTGCGCATGCTTTCAGCGCTCTTTGGTAAAGGCCATCCTGTAATGGCTGTTGGGGATCCTTGCCAAGCTATCTATACATGGCGCGGTGCATCGGCTGGAACAATTGGAACCTTTGCTAAGTATTTCCCAAAGAACGCCGGCCATAGCGGCGCTGAGTTATTTAATCTCTCAATAACTTTTAGAAACGATAGAAAAATACTTGAAATTGCAAATTCAATTTCAGATCAGATTCGTTCTACTTCATCCGTTCGAGTAGACCCACTTCGTCCGCGCGATACCGCCGGTGATGGTGAAATTGCATACGGTGTATTTGAAACTCTCGACGGCGAAGCACAAGGCATCGCCGAATATTTCCATAAGCATTGGTTTGCACCTGAGCGCATAGCAATTGAAGAAGAGAAGCGAACATCCTTTGCTGTCTTGGTGCGCAAGCGTTCACAAATTTCAATGATTGAAAGCGCACTTCGCGCACGAAGTATTCCGGTTGAAATTATTGGTGTTGGTGGCTTGATTTATGTTGCAGAAGTTGCAGATGTTCTATCACTCATGAAAGTTGTAACAGATCCCGAAGCTGGCACGGCGTTGATGCGTCACCTGACGGGCCCAAGGCTTGCACTTGGTGCCAAAGATATTGCAGCACTCGGTGCGTACTCCAGAAAGCGTGCAAAGAGCGTCCACGAAGATTCTCACTCTTTCATTGCAAAGATTGCAGCAGGAAATCCTGATTCAGCCGAAGCCGATGATCTCTTTATTGGTTCTCTGATTGACGCCCTTGATGAAATAGAACAGTGCGATAAAGATTCTCGTGCTCAATTTAGTGAAGTTGGGTTTACTCGTCTGTCTCGATTTGCAACAGATCTTCGTAGATTACGTTCGCGCGCAGGTGGCTCGATTATTGATTTGATTACTGAGATCGAAAATTATTTAAACCTTGATCTTGAAGTCTCCTTGCGTGATGGCACTCGCAATGGTCGCCGTCACCTTGAGCGATTCTTAGATGAGGCATCAAAGTTTTCGCGCAGCGGCGGCAGCATCGCAGCCTTTATTGAGTGGCTAGATGTAACGTCAAAGAAAGAGGGCGGACTCAAATCTGGCGCCCCTGAAGTGCGCAGTGATGTTGTTCAACTCTTAACTATTCACACCGCAAAGGGCGCCGAGTGGGATTTCGTTGCAATTCCAGGATTAGCAGAAGGAACTTTCCCAAGTACATATACAAATGATCCAGATAACTGGATTACAAATGAGAGACAAATTCCATTTGTTCTGCGCGGAGATGGCGACGAACTGCCAGTATTTTCATTGACGCAGTGCACAAAAGATAGCGAAGCAGGCAAAGTCATTACTGCCTATGGAAAATCTTGTGCCACAATTAAAAAACAAGAAGAGATTCGACTCGGTTATGTCGCTGTTACTCGCGCTCGCACGCATTTGCTCTGCACAACATCATGGTGGCGTGAAGGTTCTAGAAGTGTTGATCCCAGCGAATTATT